>NZ_JAVAMR010000007.1:0-108946 GCF_030731025.1 Microbulbifer sp. 2205BS26-8
CGGTGAAGGGCTGTGGGGATTTGACCCACCCCTCCCCCTTGCGCCGCCACCTTCCTGTGCGGTCTTGGTCAGGTGACATGGCTTGCACAGCAATTGAAGGTTGCCCATGTCATCCGTACCGCCCTGTGACTTGGGTTTGATGTGATCCACATGGGTTCCAGCAATAGCCAACCCCTTGAGCAAGCAATACTGGCAAAGCCCTTTGTCTCGCCTGATCACTGGCTTGCGCAATCTCCTCCAGGCAGGGCCATACCCGCGCTGGGTATCTGTGCCTTTCTGCTTCTGCCATATTCCCCAGCGGTTTTGAGCCTGGGGGCAGCGATCTGAATGCGCCTGTCTGCAGCGTGCGCAGTAACGCTTAGCCCTTACCGGCATTACGCTGACCCTGCTGCTCTCTCGCCATCTTGTGGCGCTGGTAGCTGTAGTACCAATTCACCACAAAGGAAGCGATGGCCACCAGGGCACAGATAAAGCCAATGGGATTTTGGATAAACAGGCTGTAAACACTACCGATAGCACCCGCGGTTACCGTAGTGGCATGGCTGGCCTTCTCAGCCAACTCTCGCATCAGGTCGTGAACGGTCATGGTTTCACCATCGCCTGTGTTTTTTCCTTACTTCCCTGGCTGGAGCCAAACCAGAATTGCAGAATCATGGGGATGGCCCCGGTAATCACGCCCAGCATCAGGGTGCCGGTCTTCTCAATGGCCGGAGTCAGGGTGATCTCACCGGAGAACAGGGCGAAGGTCAGTGCGAAGTAGCCACCGATAAAGACAAACGACAGCGCCATCTGCGCTGTCAGGCCGCCCTTGATCCCCATCTCACGAGCACTCTTTCGGTCATCCACTTCGAGCCGGAAAACGTCAATATCCAGCTCGCGCATCTTGACCTTGAATTGGTTGTCCAGGCTACGCAGCTCCAGCAACTTCTCCGGGCTTGCATTCAGAACCAGTTCGGCAATGTCCTGGTCCTGAGCATCGGTATCCCCCAGGAAATGGTCTGCAAGGAATTTGGTTGCGGTCCCTGCAACAGGGCCACCCAGGGCAGCGCCCAGGGTCGGGGCTACGCTTTTAACTATCGCTTTCCAATCCATTAGTAGCTCCAGATTGTGGAACCTGGGGAAGTAGCTTTCTCCAGGCGTAAAAAAACCGGCTCAGTGGCCGGCTTGTTTATTTAGGTGTAAATGTTGCAGCAAGCGCAACATATCCTTATTTGTTATGCATTAGCAGGCCTCACCGTTAAATAACTTCTGATCAGAAAGTCCTATACCCACCGAGCATGAATATTTGTATTTCTTGCTATAGCTACATTCGAAGCTACCTAACTGCTTAGTTAGAGTGCCATCATCGAAGCATTCATTGTGTACAGCCTCTGCCTTCATTTCTTTGTATAGTCTCTTCGCAGCCTCACCGGTAATAAATATGCTCAGACCTGACATCTCGGAATCAGAAGATTGGTTCCCCCAAATTTTAACAATACCTTCCATATCTACTCGGACTGGCTTGTCATAAGCAAGACCAGCCAAAGAATAAAGTGAAAGTAATATGATGAGTATCTTTTCCATATAAGATTCAGTGGTGGTAGGACCGCCGGTTACCCTAAGATGCAACAAGCTTCGCTTGTCGCACTAACGCCTCAAACACCGGCGCAGTTTACTGCGTCCGAGTGCTTTGATTTGTTACGCACTGTCACGTTAGACCAAGCCAAGAAAATCAGTAAACATTTCTGTGAATTCATATTTTTCTTGGCCATTTTTAGTGTATTTTTCAACATCTCTAATTTGTTCTGTAGTCATTAACGTCCAGTAGTTTTCAAGAACATTAGACTTGCGGGTGCCTTTTTCTCTTGCGATCAGATTTTTCGCATCATCAGCATCATTAAAAGAGAATGTGCTTCCTGCGGGTAGCTGAAGACAATCAGGATGAATATAGTTTTCAGGTTCTCGCTTATTTGTTAAGTAGGCTTTTATCCCGTCTTGATGCAACGCATCTAGTTTATCAATATTCTGTTGGTGTTCGATTGTCCCTAGATCAGAATCGAGAAGTACGCAGTATGGAATATTAAACTGGGCGGCCAGCTGTAACGTCCTCCAATGTTTGATGTTTCCACACCCTCCAATGGGTACAATTGCAATTCTTTTATCTTCAAAAGTTTCAGGGATATGACCGCCATCCTTTAATTTTTCGGCAGTATGATTAACAAAAGTAATGTCTCCTTTACCCTCGACTAACAGCATAGCTGTGGCATTTTTTGGAATAGGGTCAGCTAAAACTCCTAAAGTATCAGCAATTTTCTCAAAAACCTGATCTGTGCCCATCTCAACAGTTCTGTCATGGCCATCTTTCTCAATAAACCTTAAGCTTTCAAGAGGAAGAAAGCCAGCTAAAGCTGGGGTATGTGTCGTCAATAGTATTTGGCTATTTGGCGTGTTCGATAGCTCTATAAAGGCTTGAATTAACATCTCCTGATGATCAGGGTGCTGCGAGGTTTCTGGCTCCTCAAAAGCAAATATTATCTTATTTCCATTTCGTTCTGCGCGCATTCTTTCAGCTTCTGCGCGAAAAAAATTGAGCAAAATAAGCCTTCTAACTCCACTACCTCTTTTATTAACGGAGATATTGTTTTCAGACTTAATAGAGAGTTTAAACTGTGAGTCGAATTTGGGCTCAGATTTAAACTCGGGGATTAGTTGATCCGCTAATTCTGGTGACATTTCATGAAGTTTTTGTAGAGTTCTGTCAGCAGTATCTATAGCTCTGCGCCTAACTTCATTCTTTATATGTTCAATTTCTGCTTTTAAAGCCGAAAGCGCTTGTTTTACTGCAATCTGCATTGGATCAGTTACTTCTTTGTCATCGTCCTTACTTTTCCGGTCGGACTGGAAAAGGGCAAAGAGAGGCAAGTAATTTACAATGGCATCAAAGACTTTCTTCGTATCCTCTTTATCTACCAGTAACTCGGTATTAGTTAATTGCAGATCGTCGAAATTATTTCTTATAGCCTGACGAATAGATGAATTAATAGCTCCATTATAATTTTCTTCAGGAACATTTATTTCATTGGCTCTAGTAATTAATTGTGGTCGCTTAAGCGTAAGAAGATCATTTGCGTTAGCCACGGATGGATGATTGCAAATAATGTAGACCTTGGGTGAAGGATTTGCCGCGGTAGCGGCAAATACCTTTTTAATTTCTAGCTTTCCATCACTGTTCAATAAATACTCATCTGCCAGTGTTGTTAGATGATCGGTATCAATAATTAACTCGTCTGGTAGCTCGGAGAAAATACAGGAAATTTCTATCCTGTTATTATCGGCCTCAATATTAAGATCATCTTTTTCACACTTAACTAATTTATTATTGAAAAATATCTCTAGCGCTTCAAAAACTGAAGATTTACCCGCATCATTTTTACCAATAAATGCGGTTAAGTTAGATATTGGAATAGTCCTTTCAGTTTTATAACCGCGAAAGTTCTTTAGTGTAATAGATTCCAGTTTCATGGATATTCCTTATGGCGCGTAACACCTCGCATCAGCGTCTAAGGCAGGCGCGTAGCGCTTACCGAAGTCCGACTGCATGCGCTTGTTTAGATGAACTCATCTATACATCGCCTAAAAACAATGTGTAGACGACATCAGAATTATTAGCTATCTCAACGACTTTATCTGGAGAAATATCATCTTCAAATAGATGTTTGTTTGCACCGCTGCTTTTCGGCTTTTCTTTCATGACTTGAGAGTTGTAAATCGAGTGAAATTTTGCTAGCAATCTTTGAGCCTGATCATAATCAAAAGTCAAAATAAATAAAGTAATAAATTTGTAACCGTAAGCTCTTACATTTGCATGAAAAATCTTAAACCCTAGTTCGTCTGACTCTTCAGACACCCTAGGAAAACCATTAACACATACCGGCGAAGAATCAGCGCGCAAGTGAATAATAGAGTCACTTTCATTCTGAAATATAAATGAGTTTGTATTTTCCAAAACATCATCAATTTGTTGGACACCTACTGAAACCACAATTAATGAGGCTAAAGCTGAAATCTTTATCGGGCTCATATTCTTTCGTTTCACCTAACATTTATATATTGATTATCTTGGCTAGTATCTCAAAAATCACTACCGAGCGTAACCCTCTGTATTTTTAGATGATTATCACGACAGCCAGCCCCTCCTCATTCTTACCAAGAAGTTCAAGCTTTTATTAAAAAAACTGGTGTGCCCTAAACAGGATCAGCGCACGGATATGTGAATTGCGGCGGTGGTGGGTACGGTAGGTTTGTTGGTAATTGGCGCAGTAGCATTTGCATCGGCTGGCGCGGCTAGAACGGCGAGGGAATACCTCTGGGGCCTTCCACTGCTTGCAACCGTGACAATAGAGCTGTCCCTGCTCGTTGGCCTTGCAGGTCATGGGGCCACTCCGACAAAGCTGCTCACCATAGCGCTGCGAGGGGCGATGGCGATCTCTCCAGAGTCCCAACACCCGGCCAAGCGGCTGGCAGTCCGGTGCAGCTCATCCTCGCCACACTCCATGAGTTCCGCCGTATTGCGGCACAGCTTGAGCAGGAAGGCCTGGGCATAGTCTCGTGCGGCGATGCGTCCCTCTATAAGCAAATTCATTTGAGTAGTGATGATCAGCAGCAGAAAGCGTCTACTGTGGTCCTCGGGACAGTTACCCAGACCACTGCTATCCGCCTCAGCGTGGCAGCGATAACAAAGGTGTGCAGCCATGGCATCGTGGGGCTTGATCCCCCGGCCCTTACCGTAGCTGTGGCTGCGCTGGCCCTGGTAGTGGGCCGCCACGGTACTGCCCTCGTTATTACCACAGCGTATACAATCACGGCCTTTGGCCAGCCTCAGTAGTTTTGGGAGGCGGGTGGGCTGCAGGTTCACTTTGTCTCCCTGGGTATCTCCAGCCTGAATAGTGAGACCCTCCATACGTCCTCCCCCAGCAACTCCAGATTGTGGCCTGGGGAAGTAGCTTTCTCCAGGCGTAAAAAAACCGACTCAGTGGCCGGTTTGTTTATTTAGGTGTCAAATGTTGCAGCAAGCGCAACATATCCTAATTTGTCAAATTTTTACTCACCTACTGGCACTAAATATTGATCTAGATTGTGAGCGATTTCTTCTTGTTCTTCAGGGAGAACCTGAAGCCTTATCTGTGTTTCTTGGTTGTTGAGCAGACAGAATAAAGACAAACCGGCATCGTAAGGTAAGAAGCTAGAACCGCAAAACTTGAGTACTTTTCCCTCATCATAGACGTTATGGTCATAGTCTCGGAATGACTTGGCGATACGGTAGCTTAAACCTGCTTTCAAATGGCCATACTTTTTATTGAGATTTTTTTTATTCATGCTCTGGCATTTAACCTTTGTATAATGATCATCACGCTTAATATCGCCTGGCACAACGATAACGATCTTGTAAGGTCGTGTGGGGAGGGCGGGCTAGAAACCCGCCTTTACCCGATTATAAGGCGATGTTAAACAAGAGAGATAACAACTTATAGAACATCACATTAAAACGCCGATCGCAGAACCGATTTTAACTCCTGCTGTTAGAAGAAGTGCCCCGCAAAAAAACATTCCCAGAACTATTAAGCCGGACTTTTCTTTCTCAGCGATACTTGCCCACCATGTTTTGAATTGTGTGACTAAATCCATTTTATCTCCATAGCTTTATAACATTAAATACTAATCACCATGACCACTATTATCCTGATTACTGCCCAGGAATCAATTTTGCGCCGTTTACCCACAATCCGCATTAAAAACAGCTACTTACACGGATTTGGTACAATCGTACAAAATACGATCACTCTCCAGAGTAAAAAACCGGCTCAGTGGCCGGTTTCGGTGGCTGGGTGTCTGGTAGAGACAACAATCGCAAGGTAGCTGATTTATACCCTCAAAATTCCCATTACTTTTTTGTACATAATTTTCTCAGACGCTTAACGCTTAACGCTTGGCGCAACGGCGAAGCACGCAGTGCTAAGTCCGGCAGCCATAGGCTGCAAATTGCCGCCACTTGTTAAATGCCAAAGTAGCGTCCTAAAGCTGGGATGATGTTAACGAGTAAAGGGCTAAATATAACCAAAAATAAAAAAAAGAAACCAATAAAGAAAATTGGGTAGCCAATAATTAGAGTTCTAAATCCTAAAAACTCACTTTCTAATCCTTTGAGAAGAATCTTTGCCCTCTCGTCTTCTTTTGCTCTTTGCCTTAAATATTTAACTTTTGACGGAAAATAATGCTTTCCCTGAACTCTAAAACAAATAATGATTAGCATGGATAGCAAGGCATTAACCCAAGGAATATTTGTTCCAAGACAAGCAATGGCTAAAGTAAATGACAGAAGTCCAACCCCTGTATTTAGAAATGTGGCCCAGAGCTTAAATTGCTCTCTTACTTCATCTAAGAATTCATTTGTAATTGTGTATTTTTCTTCAGCTTCCATTCTCTGTCCATGTACATTCATTTAACAAATGTATACTGATCACCATGACCAATATTATCCTGATTACTGTGTCGGAAGCAATGCTGTGCCACCCCCTTCATGCGCTTTCCCCCTCAATAACTCCAGATTGTGGGGCCGGTACGCTTGCCCGGAATAGATCCGAGATCATCCAGGTGCAGGAATCGCCCGCTATGAGGACCATGCTGCTTTACGCCAATCCCAGTAAATCCCTCCTCCAGCGCGATACCCAGCAGCTCATAGGCACGCCCACCAGAAACTGATACATCCACAGCCTGACCGGTAGTGTGTGTCATGGTGGAGCCGATCCGGGCGCAGTGGGCCGGGCAGCGATAACCGGAGGTGATTACCATTGGCTTGTTAAAGCGCTTTCTGACCCTGATCAGTCGGCGCAGCGTGTCGTCCGAGAAGTGGAGTTTCCCGCAACAACGGCAGGACAACTCCTCTTCCGTGAAGTAGTCATTATCGAACATTGGATTTACCAGAAACGAAAAAGCCCGCACTGGGCGGGGCTCAGAAATGGTTTAGGCTATGAATCTGCGCATTTATGGCAACATGGGATTTTTATACTGAAGTGGTACAAGGAAAGTTAATCATTCCTCTACGTCCTGATTATGACAAAATCAAATAAAGGCGACTCGCACTCAGGAGTTAACCATGGATGACACTACTCGCGCCAAATACCTTTCTATCGCCCTAGTTACAACGGGTCTGATATATATCTTTGCCATATATCCGTTGATGGTATGGATATGGCCTTCAGGATGGGGCTGGGCACCAGCACAGCCGGAATACGAGCAAATTATTGTTGGGTTCTATGCAACTTTGGGCGTATTCCTGATTCTCGCCACCCGAAACATCGGTGCTTACATCGGTCTCATCTGGTTTACCGTCTGTTCAAACTTGGTGCATGCCACCATTATGCTGTTTCAGGTGCTAATCGATCGAACAGAACTAGCGAACCTGTTCGGAAATATCCCCGTCATGTATTTGATTGCGGGAGTTCTCTGGTATCTGCTACCCAGGCACAAAAAGTGCTCCTCTTGACGCACTAATTGTCCTGCTTTCGATACGAGTCTGCGCCAAGTCACTCTCGACTCAGAGACCTTACTGGAATCCCCAGCCAGTATTGAGGGAACCCCATGAGCTCAAAATCATCAGGTTGAACCACTACGTGGTTCAACCTGAAATCGTTATAGAGTACCCACCTGTTCCAGCGCCTGGCTATTGCAAAGCATCTGAGAGTTTCTTCCATAGGGGGCAGTGACTTCGGAGCAACCAGACGAATTACGAACACAAAAAAATCCGCAAAATAGCGGGTTCTTAGCCGGAAATGTGCAAAATGGGCATGCTAGTGTTTGTACACCCTCTCAGGACAAAGTTGTCAACACCCTGTTAAGAAACGCTCCTGATAATCTTCTACGAGTTTAGCCACTGGGCCTAATGCCCCCCCTATCCAGGCGGCGTTGAAATCGCTTCCAGATCCTCACTCATTCCCGGTTCCACTCTGTCTTATTGCAGCCCAGGATTTCGCGAGCATGATTTAGGTTGACGGGCCTTCTGTTCACATCTCGAAGCGCACACGCGGTAATACAAAACAATGTCAACTGGCTGACCCGAGTTCTGTCGTGCGGTTCGCCCCATTGGTCAAACTCGGTCGCCAAGCATAGTAGTCACAGAGATGCTGTCTCCCCTGCTACTCTTTTGTCGAAACCCCAAGTACATCTAGTTAAGGAGCGTGCAATGAATCATTTGCCAGAAGAAGAGTTAACTATGATACCTGGCGGGAGTTTAATCACCGCTACCCCAGAAGAGGGAAGATCCTTAGCGATGATGATCGCTCGCCATACGATCCATAATATCCAACCAGACCTTGAAAAGCTTGTGGCTGGTCGTGAAAAATATGCAACTGCTCCAGACAGTCTAATAGCTGCAAGCCAAGTTGTAGCAATTGAATTTCAAACTATTGCAGCAGCTAACAACTACTGGAAGTGATAATTCAGCTTGCCCCTTACTGTAAAGTTTCTTCATTTAATAGAGAAGCTTCACTCCCAAACAAGAAAGTAGCTAGAATAAAAAGCCCCGCCGGGTTAACCAGGGGGGCTTTCAAAGGGGGGGTATGGTCCCGCTGCGCATACTTCGCGACAGCTTACACAAAGTTAACCCATACGGACGTATGGTGTCAATACATACAGCCTGTTTTTAAATACAGTTATGCGGCATTCTGCGACAAAAAGAATGCTTCCACAGTTGCCTCAACAATTTGACACATTTTTTCAACCCATGGCTTTGACTTTTTGACCCCCCTGGCCACATCCTGCATTTCCCACCGGTAGTAATACCGCAACCAGAAAACCTCCCTCTCCAGCGCGGCCTTCTCCTTGTCCTGGCGCCTGGCTATCACATTCAGGTAAGCCAATACTGCGGCATCCGTAAGGGCTGCCCTCTCGTAATCTATCGGTACCGGGCCCTCCCTATGCCCTGAGATCATCCTTCGCCCAAATGCCGCCATACGGGGCCAGCTCACCGAGTCTCCCGCACGTTCAGGGTAGGCCCTGGACCACTCCCACAAGCGCTCGCGAATGCTGATTTCATTGACCATCTTTCCCCCTATCACGATCAACTAACGAATTGCCGGAATCTTCTCAGAAGCTCAACCTGGCTCACTCCAGCACCTCTGCAATCAGTACCCGGGTGTAGCCCTGGCCGCGCTTGGCCGGCGCCTGGGTGACTCGGCGCTTAACCACGCACTGGTTGTTGTCGTTCTCGATCAGGCCCAGGCCGTGGGGATTGATCCGGCTGGGCTTCTCAAGCACATCGACCAGCAGCTTTGTGCCACCCTGCAGGTTGTCATCGTCCAGTTCGCCGGCAGAACCGCGTTCAATCTCGATATACACCTGTGCCAGGGGCTCGTTGGGTCGGCGTTGACCACTTCTCACCAGGGCTGCCGCTACTTCCGTGGCCAACTGCTTTTTCACCGCCCGGCGCTTTCTCCAGTGCATCCGCAACAACTGGTTGTTGGATGGCGTGGCCTGGGGCAAGGTGAATTCCAGAGTGCGCATACTCACCCCCACTCACCAGCCGACATCGTGGAGCATGTCACCGACAGAGGTGTCGCGTGTGCGCTGGTTGGCTGGAGGGGATTGCCCAGGGCTGTAGGTTCCCGGTTGCTCTCGGTTGATCAGCCAGTCGAATTTGAAACCAACCCAACCCTGCTGCAGGCAGTAGTCCACGCTGTACCCGTGGCAAGCCGCCTTGTGCAGTTCCGGGGCTATCAGATTCACAGCGGACTGGGTAAGTGGCGTTCGCTTTGCCTTGCGGGTTGTGATCCAGTCAGCAAGCACTTGGGGAGAGGGAGGTGCGGGCCAGCTGGAATAGTCCAGTTGCTCGGCGGATGTGCGCTTGGATTTTTTTTGATCGCTTGTATTAATATTTTTAGGTTCTTTTAGATTCCTTTTAGATTCGTGGTCCGTTTTTGGGACTGGTCCGGTACCGTTTTTGGGACTGGTTTGTACCGTTTTTGGGACTGGTCCGTTTTTGGGCCTGGTCCGTTTTTGGTACTGGTCCGTTTTTGGGCCTGGTCCGTTTTCGGTACTGGTTGCATGTCCAATACTCAGGCGGAAATTGTTACTAGAACCATTCAATTTGACCCGCAGTATCAGGCCGGATAGTTCCAACTGCTCCATCGCTGAAATAACCGTCTTTCGATTCAGGCCGGTCACCCCCACGATATACTTAATCGAAGGATTACACTGGCCACTCGCCTCGTTATGACAGTTGGCAAGCGACAGCAACACCAGCTTGTGTGTTGACTTCACATCCTGCTGCCATGCCCAAAAGGTTGCTTCTGCACTCACATATCACCTCCGCTTCTGCGGCTGCCTGGTGGTCTTAATGGTTCCGGTACATCAAAAAGCTGCCGGCCTCTTCCGGCTGTCACACCACTGGGCAGGTGTCGCCATCCCCGGTATGCTGAAAGCTCCCAAACCAACAGCTAACAAGGAAGTACTATGCAAAACATCAACGTCAAACTGGACCTCACAAAAGTGGTCGCCATTCAGGATGCGAAACTTCAGGGTGTTTGTGTCGCTTTGATCTCTTTAATCCTCGAACTCTGTAAGACCGAAGTGGTCGATCGAGAAAACCTCTACAAACGCTTGAGCTTGGCTATCAATAAACCAAGCAAGCTCGAACACAGCGAAGAAGTTAATAAGTACATTAAAGTGATCCGCACTTTTATTTCTCCAGATCAAAAAGCGACAGAGGGTGAAGTCATCGGCTTCCCTGAACCAGCTCCTGAGAGCCCATAAGGCGGCCCAGATTAGCAACAAGCTGCTCGGTGCTTTCTCCCGATGCTGATTCTGCACTAGCGACAAACTGAACCTGATCATTGCGAGCCAGGTGGCCAGATAGGCTTTCGGCCACCAGCGCTGCTCCTTGCTCCGATTTGAGGAATTCCGCGACTTCACTGTGTATGCGTTGCTTGTCCATCTCCCTCTCCTGTATGAATGACCATGGTTGGCTATTGATTAACCAGTTCTTGCCTTGCCTCCATACTGCTATTGGTGGCAGGCAAGGGGCCTTCGCCCCAGATGTCCGGGCGGATTTCTTCCAGAGTTAGCTTTCCCTTGAGGACTACAGCCAACTTACGGGCCAGCTTGGGACCAGGTGGCTGTTTGCCGTTCCCATACGCAATGCGGTTTAGGTAGGCGCCAGTAGTCCCCACTTGAGCCGCTAAAGCTTCACGCTCGACCAAGGACAGAGAACGAAGGTAGTGATGTATGCTCATGACAAAACTATACATTCAATGTTTAGTTTGTGGCAAATATTATTTATTTTTTAATGATTTCTTGGCGCACGGCAAAACATACAGGGATAATTTTTGCCTGCTAAAGGTTTGATAGAGTTAGAGGAGAGCCAGAGATTTGTACAAAGATGGACATTAACGATATTCGACGGGCAAATTTGCGCCGGATAGCCTCCAACTATAAAAGTCGAGCAGAGTTTGCAAGAGTATTAGAGCGCTCTGAGCAACAGCTTTACTATCTGATTGGACGCGCGGCAAGCAAACCTATAGGCGACCGCATTGCCCGAGATATTGAGAACCAGCTCGACCTACCCCGCGGTAAACTGGATCTTTTGGAGGAATCGACAAAAACCCCAGCCACTGCATCCGATGGTGTGAACTTAGAGGTGCTGCAGGACTGTATTGTTGCTGTCGAAGGGGAAATAGACGCTCAAAAGCTTGAAGGCATTCCCGCAGCCAGAAAAGCTCAGGCGATTGCGCTTGCCTATTCTGCAACCATGGCCAGCGGTAAAACCCAGGTTGTATCAGTGGATTTTATAGTGCGAACCCTTGCCCGCTAAACTCACGTACATCCCTATACATATTGTCTACCTTCCAGGCTCAGCCAGATTTACTTGATACCAACAAGAGTTGTCATCATTAGCCCATATTCCTGAGCAAGGCCGTTTGATACAGTGCCGACATTGTTCTGGAATGACTGCTATCAAACTCGCTCGCGCAATATCTCTCGCTTCAGCACTTATTATCTTTTGTTCCTCGTCCAGCAACTCGATAAGCATCATGCCCTCCCAAAACACATCATGTGTAGTACACAACATTCATGTCGTGAACCTCATCACCATACGGGTTTAATCCAGGTTAAGGAAGAGTAAAATTTATACACTTTTGAAAGATTTAGTGCCAAAACTCCTTATATTTTGCCGAGTTCTCCGATGCACCAGCTTGGCTCGATAATTAAGCAACACCGTGAACTTCTCGGGCTGACTCAACAAGAGCTGTCTACTAAGCTTTATATTCCGCTGACCCAGCTGCAACGAATTGAGCAAGGGAAAGCTAAAACCATTTCTCCTGTTTTATTGAGGAAAATTGCTCTAGTCCTCGCACTAGACGGCAATACCTTGCTGTCACTCCCTCCTCGCCCAGGCTCTTTACAGCACCAGATAGAGCTGTTGCCCTCCCCAGCCAAACATCACCTTGTTAAGTTTCTCAAAGAAATAGCCGCCGGTTTTGAAAATTAACTAAACATTTAGTGTTTACTTATATAAATACTGTGTGTAGAGTTGATTGGACCCTTTTGGAGAACGGCCATGCATGGCACCAGCTCAACCACTCCGAGCAGCAAGTACAGGAAACTGGCCCCCCGCCAGGCAGAAGCGCTGACACACAGAGCCCGCGGACTTAGCAATGCTGAAACCGCCGCCGCCATGCAATGCTCTATCGCCAATGTCGCCAACCTCCTCACCGAATGCTTCTTTAAATTGCACGCCCGTAACAGTACCGATGCCGTCGCTAAAGCCATTAAACACGGCCTGATCCAGTTCACTCTCGTCGCCTCAATCATTAGCGGCGTTGGCCCTGAGGCCCAGGAACAACTGCGTACCCGCTTCCAGCGCAAGCCAACCATTAAAACTATTCGCATACGTAACCAGGGAGGGAGCACCGTATGAATGGCATCGAATTTAGATCAATCCCGATCACCGACGCAGGGGGAAATCCCAACAGGCCGGTGCTTAGCAAAGAAAACGTTGTGCTGCAGGGCAATATCCTTGGGCGGATAACTTGCCAGCGTGGGCTCGACGGCAGCCTCAACTACCACGTCTGCCTGAATGTAAACCTCTCCAGTGCTCTGGGGGCAGGCCTGGCACAGGGTCACGGCGCAAACCGTGCAGAAGCTATTAAAGACGCCCTCATCAAAAGCCGGGAAGCGGCAACGGATTACCTCGCATCCCTCGATCACCTTGCACGGCAAATCAATGAGAGTGAGTTCGCATGAACTCTGAAGCGGTTTCACCACCGGACTACAGCGCCCACGCCTTTCTGGAAAAAGCCGCTCAGCATATGCGCGACCGTGCAGAACAACGTGATGCGGGGAATGGCGAACGCTCCATGGCCAAAACCGTTGCCGCTTTTAATGCCCTCTACGGGTTTGATCTCACGGAAGAGCAGGGATGGCTGTTTATGGTGCTACTGAAGCAATCCCGTGCGAGCTGTGGGGTGTTTGTGCCAGACGACTACGAAGACGGCGCAGCGTACTTTGCCCTGGCCGGTGAAGCCGCTGCAAAGAACAGGAGATAAAGAATTTCCACCGCGCCCCTGGCGCATTCAGTCAGCTGTAACCGTATGGGCCGCCTGTATGGGGCTCTCTTTTAAATACTTGGAGCATCCCATGGCTACTAATGTAAACCGGTTTATTTCAGAACTTGATGGCGGCGTCTTTGAGGAAAAACTCGCCCATATCCTCAGCGATGTTGCCTCTGCGGTCACGGATTATGACCGCAAAGGTGAAGTCCAGATCACCCTCAAGGTGGGGAAAATAAAGAACAGCCACCAAGTGCAAATCGAGCACACCCTGAAATACAAAAAGCCAACCAACCACGGCTCTATCTCCGAGGACAACGCCACCTCTACCCCCATGTACGTCGGTACCAAGGGCGCCCTGTCTTTATTCCCTGAAAAGCAAGACCAAATGTTTGACAAAAAAGGAGCAATTAACGGCGATGTAACCCCGATCCGAAACTCGTAGCTCAAAGAGTCATCGGCTTTCACTAACCACCCACCACGACCATTAAAGGAAAACCGCAAATGTCCATGGATCAAAGCGCAATCAAGGAGATCAAGGAATCTCAAACCACCGCAGAACTGGCAGCCATCATCGGCAATGCCAAGCTGGATATGCCCTTACTTGCCACTCCAGACAGTTTTAGAATTCACAGCCTGGAAAAGTATCTCCCAGGCCGCAACCGCTACCGTGGCCTGATGGAAACTGTCGCACTAGAGGATTTCACTTCTTATTGTCTGGAGTTCGGCGGAGATGAATCTGCTTGTTTCGTCGACCCACAACGTATGACAGCACGAACTGTTTTCAACCTGGGCAGCGTATTAGAGCCCGGCCATGCTGACTTCACCGCAAAACTCAGCCTTATCCAAACCGCAGAGCTTAAAGACTTGCTGCAACTGAACGGCGAACGCTGCAAACAGAAGCGCATGGCGGAGTTTATGGAGGACTATGCGGACAATATTACCTGCTACTCCAGTGACGGCGAGGCAATTCCGAACAGTAAAGCCGTTGCCGCAATACGCCGCCTTACTATCGAATCCTCCAGAAAAGAAGAACACGAGACTCAGGACTTCAATACAAGCCGTAGTGCTTTGGAAAAAATCGAAGCTCGCAGTGATGAAGGCTTACCTGCGGGCTTTAGATTTGAATGCACCCCCTACAACGGCCTGGACGCTCGCAGCTTCGACCTACGTTTGTCCATTCTTACGGGTGGTGACGCACCCACACTCACCGCCCGCATTAAGCGCCTGGAAGCCACTCAAGAGGATATGGGCAGAGAGTTGCAGGAAAAGCTGGCTGGTGCATTCAAGCCCTCCAAGATCAACACCTATATCGGCAGTTTTGCTGCGTAATTAGCAGCTAATTCTGCCTTAGCAGCAGGGTCGCAGGTACTGGACCCCTTTCTAAAAGGATCTAATTATGGATGTCCAAACTATAAGTGCCGAACCCACCGAGGCTGTTCAGTCCGTAAAAGCCGAAATCCCTGAATGGACAAAATTCGCAGGAAACAAGACAGGGAATCCCCCTGCAGGGGTTGAGAAAGGCACTCCAATCGCCATTCGCCTGCGCGACGGTACTGAGTTGGCTGT
Source organism: Microbulbifer sp. 2205BS26-8 (assembly GCF_030731025.1). Lineage (NCBI taxonomy): Bacteria > Pseudomonadati > Pseudomonadota > Gammaproteobacteria > Cellvibrionales > Microbulbiferaceae > Microbulbifer > Microbulbifer sp. 2205BS26-8. The sequence goes on from NZ_JAVAMR010000007.1 coordinate 15,150, forward strand.
ATTTGCCGGTGACTCGTTTGATCTACCCATGGGAGATTGGGATCACGCCGACCATGAAAAAGACATCGTGGCCTACCGCCTGCTGTCTGCCGAAGAAAAAGAGGAATTTTCAAAGGCCAGCGTCCTCATAAAAAGCTCCACCAAGGAACTAGAGAAAACACTGGATCACTGCAAGGCCACTATCAATCTTTTAAAAGGTATGGCCCGCGACCCTTTGCTTGCATATATGGTACCCAAACTGGTGGCCGCCCTACGCTGTCCAGACGGTAAATACAAAGGTGTCGCTGCCAACGCTAGCAAATCAAGTAACTGGGTGTTACAGCAAACCATGCAGGCGTTTAGAGAACCATCCAAGGATTGAAAACCCCGAGCCGGTGGAAGTCCGGCACCTAATTAAAGCGAACAAAGCGCATGAGCGAAATTTGTGAATCAACAGTGCGGGCACCAGTGATCCGCTACCACGGGGGGAAATTTCGCCTCGCCCCCTGGATTGTAGGATTCTTCCCACCGCACCAGCTTTATACCGAGGCTTTCGGGGGAGCTGCAGGGGTTCTGATGCGCAAGGTACGCAGCCACGGCGAGGTGTACAACGACCTGGATGAAGACATTACCAACCTGTTCCGTGTACTCCAGCAACCCGATAGCAATGCCCATCTGCGCGAGCTGCTGGTGCTCACGCCCTATGCCCGAACCGAGTTTAAATTGTCCTGGGAAGAGACAGCAGATCCCGTAGAACGCGCCCGGCGCACTGTAATCCGTGCTCATCTCGGATTTGGCAGTGCTGGCGCCACCAAAAACAATACCGGATTTCGCACAGACACCCGTCGTCGTTACTCTACCGCAATGCAGATTTGGGCACGGTATCCCGACAATTTGGTGGCAGTTCTCGACCGCCTGCAGGGAGTGTTGATCGAGAACCGCCCGGCAATCGAAATACTGGAACAGCATGACAGCAAAGATTCCCTCCACTTTGTGGATCCGCCATATCTGCACGACACCAGGAAGATGGGCAGCGTCTGCTATCGACACGAAATGACAAGAGATGACCACAGGGAACTGCTCTCAGCTCTACGGAACCTGCAGGGCATGGTGGTGCTGAATGGTTACGACTCGAAACTGTATCAAGAGGCATTACCAGATTGGCGTATGTACATCAAACAAGTCGCAGCCAGTGGTGGGCGCGGCAGTGTAAAACGCACGGAAGTGTTGTGGCTCAACCCAGCCTGCGAGGCAGGGCAGAAACAACAGGGGCTCGATTTAGTCGGGGGTGGTGTGTGAGGCTCTGGCAATCCCTCACCGGCATCGCCGCACTCATTTTCTGCGGCACCAGCCTCGCCTTTACTGTGCAGCTGTGGATCGCTATACCCAGCACTACCGGCAGCCAGGTAGTGGCCGGCCTTACCGCCGTTGCTCTGGAACTGTGTAAGTTTAGTTTTGCGCCGCTGGGCCTCTGGTTGCGCGCACAGGGACAGCTCAGTGGCCATGTACTCCTCGCGCTCTGGCCATTACTGGTGGTGATCAGTATTGTCGCCACTGTTGGATTTCTCGCCACTCACAGCGAAGAGCAGCAGCAACGCAACACCCAGGGCAGCCTCGAATACCAAGCGCTTGAACAGCAGCTCAACAGCATTAAAGAGCAGATCAACAGCCTGAACGGACTGATCGCCACAGACGCCGCCAACGGCTACCGGCAACGGGCCCTTGATACCACCCCCAAATTGCATGCCCTGGAAACCCAGCGCAGCCAGCTCATCAAAAGCCTTTCCACAGCCAAACCAGGCGCCAGCGCACACGGTGCATTTAACAGCCTGGCCAGCATGCTCAATACAGACCCCGTGCGATTACAGCACGCCGGATTCCTCACCCTGGCAATCATCACTGATGTGGTAGGGCTGGTGGCGTTACTAGCGTTTAACGCTGCCTCAACGGTTTGTAAACGTTTAGCTAAACGGTCTAAACGGTTTTCAACGCCAGATAAACAGTTTTCAACGGATTCTAAACGGTTCTCAACGGACGCTAAACAGTCGCCAACAGAGCCTAAACAGCTGCTAAATGACGCTAAACAGCTACCAACGGTAGATAAACGGTTGCCCAGGGAAGGGCAGGGCTCCTCAACGTTTCCTAAACAGTTTTCAACGGTTTCTAAACGGTCCTCAACGCCAGCTAAACGGTTTTCAACGGAGCCTAAACGGTTTGTAAACGCCGACCTCAGCCAGGAACAGATTGAACTGGCCAACCAAATTTGCGCCGGTAAGTTCGGCACCCGGCCCGTGTTACGCAACATCATCAAGTGCATTCGCGGTGGGTACCCAGCCGCCAAACCCGTTTTCGATGCACTGGAACAGACAGGAGAAATCACCCGGAACGGCCAGAGGTTTTGTTTAGCTGGACGCCAATCACATAACCAATAGGCGCGAATCTGATCGCGCCATAGTTTATAAAACGGGGTATATGGTAATGAACTCCAGTAACCAACTCATGTACTGGAAGGACTGGGTGCGGGAGAACTTCATCGGCACCCAACCTGCACGCGCAACCGTCGTTAAATGGGTAGCCTCTGGCGAAGTAGCCGGAAGATGGCTGGGGGATCGACTGTATATTTATCGAAACGGATTCCACGACCCCAACACGATACGCACGAAAGAACACCCCGCAAACAGCATGTGTACCGAATCATTATCACCTCTGCTGGCTCACCGATAATTTAAAGGGAATATCAATGGGAAGACCACGTAAACCAAGGTTCGTGGATGGCTTGGAGCTACCGGACAATTTGTACACCGATCCAAAAAAGAGAAAAAACTATTGGCGCTATATTCGGCCTGATGGCTCCATCCTCACTTTTCGTGCTACCACCGTTGAGGCCATCCGCCAAGCTAAACAAGCCAACCGCCAGAGAGATTTATTCAAGCACCAGCCAGCGGCCAACGAAACACTATGGACAGCTCGTGCAGGCAGCCTTCTGGATAGATATACCAGCTGGGTGGCATGGACAGAACTCAATCACCCCAAGCAAGCCACAGCTTCACGCTGGGCACAGAAGCGTCGGTATGTAGAGCGCATGTGTGAACAATTGCAAAACCCCATGCCGAACGAACTCACCCTGGCCATGGTCCGCGAATGGTGGGAGTCTCAAGACTACCATCCTCAACGCAACAGCCGGGCCGCACTGCGCAGTTTCATCAACCACCTGATGCTGGAAGGTGTAGTACCAAAACTACCATTCAATCCATTCAATACCAGCGATGAAGCACCGAAGCTGATTCCGCGCCAGAGACCTCCAAAAGTACGCCAGCGGCTCACAATTACCGATTTCTGGCGAATCCACGACAAGGCTGGAGAATTGGGTTATGAGGGATTGCAGATCGCCATGGAACTGTCCCTACTGACTACTATGCGGCGAGGAGACGTGTGCAGCCTACGCTTGGACATGCACGTTACAGAGGTAGGGATCGACAAAGGGGTTGAAAAGTCAATTAGCCAGCGCGGCGAAGAGCGAGCCACCTACCTGCGCTGGTCCTATAGCAAACATCCGGGCCTACGCCGTGTTATCAACCGTGCCCATCATTTATCTCTGAATAACTACCGCTGTCCTTTTGCAGTGTCTTATCCTCCAAAGCGGCGCCAGCCAAGAGCGAAGCAAGACGAGCACTGGTGCCGCCTGATGCCAAGTAGAATTTCCAATCAGTTCAAGGAAGCCAGAGACGCTGCCGGAGTGCGTGAAGATCTGCCCAGCAATGCCAAGCCAACCTTCCATGAGATCCGGGCTTTAGCCTCACATCTACTTAAAAAGTCAGGCCATAGCCCGGAGTCCATTGCAGAAATCTGCGCGCATACCGACGCAGAAATCACCGAGAACTTCTACCTGTCTGGGCATGAGCGGGAATACATTGATGTGGGCATCACTATTGATCCGAAACTGATCAGTCGGAAGTGATTGGGAGTTTTTGTACGGGGTTTTTGTACGCTTGTAAGTTGGTTTTTGTACGCTCAATCGCGAAAACTGGCTGAAAACCGCATGGTACAAGGCTTTGAATGGTCGGAGCGGCCGGATTTGAACCGACGACCACCACACCCCCAGTGTGGTGCGCTACCAGGCTGCGCTACGCTCCGGAGCTTTTCAGAGATCTATCTCTCTAACTACTTGATTTTAAAAGAGATAGTGACCTAGCAAGGCGCAAATCATACAGGAGTGACAGAGGAATGCAAGCCTAGATTGGTGTATTGCTGTCAATTATTTCAGAAGGGTCAGAACGCTTTTCAATTCCGCAATGACTTCAGTCATCACTTGCTGAAGCTGGGCGACTTCCGCCTTCTCACTGCCAACCTCAATCTGCTGGCGAGCCCCACCGATGGTATAGCCCTCTTCATACAAAAGTGCACGAATCTGACGTATCAAGATGACGTCCTGATGCTGATAGTAGCGGCGATTACCTCGGCGCTTGACGGGTTTCAAGTGGGGGAACTCCTGTTCCCAATAACGCAGGACATGGGGTTTGACGGCACAGAGTTCACTGACTTCGCCGATAGTGAAATAGCGCTTACCGGGAATCGCTGGCAATTCAGCTCCATCACTCGCTTCCAGCATATTCTTCTACTCGCGCCTTGAGCTTTTGGCCCGGTTTGAAGGTAACAACTCTACGGGCGGAGATGGGGATTTCCTCACCGGTCTTTGGATTGCGGCCGGGGCGCTGACTTTTGTCGCGCAAGTCAAAGTTGCCAAAGCCCGAGAGTTTTACCTGTTCGTTACTTTCCAGCGCATTGCGGATTTCTTTGAAGAAGTATTCCACAACCTCTTTCGCTTCGCGCTTGTTAAAGCCCAGCTCTTCGTACAGTCTCTCGGCAAGCCCGGCCTTGGTCAGTGCCTCTGTCATTGGATCCCACCAATTGATTCAGAGGCGTCGACTTCAGATCGTAAGCAGACCAAACTTCGGCAGCTTTCAACCCGATAGCAGACGCTCTCAGGGTGCAATTCAGCTTTCACCAAAGAGCATCATGCTCCATTAGCGCAAGCTAGCGTTATACATTTCTTCCAGTTTTCTGACTACCGCCTCTATAGAGGCATTGATTTCTTCGTCATTAAGGGTGCGTGACGAATGCTGAAAGGTCAAGCTCAATGCAACACTTTTTCTATTTAAATCAATGCCTTTACCCTGATAGACATCAAATATTTTGAGGTCGATCAAGGTTTCGTCAGCCGCTGCTACAGTGGTTTTCACCAAGCTGTCGGCGGGTACATCCGCATCGATCAGAAGGGCGAGATCTCGGCGCACTTCCGGGAACTTGGACAAGGGGCTGAAAAGAGGCACTCGCCCTTTACCCATGGCTTCAAGACTGAGCTCGAACACAAAAGCGGGCTTTCGAAGCGCTAGCTTCTTTTGTACCTGAGGATGCAGGGCACCAATTACCCCCACTTCGCCATTTCCGCGCATAATCTTGGCGGTTTGCCCGGGATGTAGTGCCGGGTGCTTAGCGGTCTCAAAGTGGAACTCTTCAGCCGCGCCAGTATGGGCCAGCAAAGCCTCAACATCAGCTTTGACGTCGTAGAAGTCCACAGCATCTCTGTTTCCCGTCCAATTTTCCGCGAGACGGCTCCCATAGGTCAAACCGGCCAGCATTTGTTCTTGGCGCAGTTGGGGGCCGGGCACAAAGCGCAAGCCTGTCTCAAACAAACGCGCACGACTCTGCTGGCGGTTTAGATTGTACTGCAATACCTTGCACAACCCCGGCAGCAAGGTTGTACGCATAACAGCCAACTCTGCACTGATCGGGTTTTGCAGCGCAACCGGCTCTGCTAATGGATCAAACAATGCGGCACTGTCGCTGTCGATAAAACTGAAGGTAATCGCCTCGCAGTAGCCACGAGCCAGTAGGATCTGCTCCAATTCACGCTGAACAGTTTTGCTCTCAGGGCGCGGGTCGATTTCCAACTCGGCAGTAACACTTTCGCTGGGAATTCGGTTGTAGCCATACACACGGGCCAGTTCTTCGAGCAAATCTGCCTCAATCGCGAGGTCAAATCGAAAGCTCGGGGCGAGAAAAGTCCATCCCTCTTCATTTTCGTCGATTTTTTCCAGGCCCAGGCGGGTGAGGATATCGACTATTTCATTATCAGTCAGGGTAAAACCCAGGCCATCCTGAACCCGTGTTCGCCGCAGGGTAATGTGGCGCTCGGAGGGCATGGTTTCACTCAACTCGCGCACATGTACCGGACCTGGCTCACCACCAACAATATCCACCAGCAACCGGGTAGCCCGCTCGATAGCCTTTTCCTGTAAGCGATAGTCAACACCGCGTTCGAAGCGGTGAGAGGAATCCGTATGTAATCCATATGAGCGTGCTTTTCCGGCAATAGCAACCGGATTAAAGAAGGCACTCTCAAGAAAGAGGTGCTGGGTGTCTCGGGTTACCGAAGAATCCAGACCACCCATAATACCGGCTATTGCCAGGGGCTTTTCCTCATCTGCGATCAGAAGGGTGCCTTCTTGCAATTCGACCTTCTGGCTATCGAGCAAGGTAAGTACTTCACCAGGCTCCGCCAAACGCACTTTAATCCCACCGGAAAGCTTCTCCCGGTCAAAGGCGTGCATCGGTTGGCCAAGCTCCAGCAGGACATAGTTAGTGACATCAACCACTGGATCAATACTCCGCAGGCCGCTGCGGCGCAGGCGTTCCTGCATCCAAATTGGAGTTTGAGCCTTGATATCAACATTGCGAATCACCCGGCCCACATAGCGCGGGCAGGCGGCCTCAGCCAGTAGGGATACCGGCAGGCTTTCGTCATTCTGCTGGGATACCGGGCGAATTTCCGGTCCCTGTACTGCGCTGCGGTTTAGCACCCCAACTTCGCGAGCAATACCAGCTACGCTGAGACAGTCAGAGCGGTTGGGTGTCAGGTCTACCTCTATCGTTTCATCGTCAAGTTGCAGATATTCTCGCAAGTCGGTACCGGTAGGTGCCATTACCGGCAACTCCCAAATACCGTCACTGCCTTCTCCAAGCTCCAGTTCCACCTGCGCACAGAGCATGCCGAAGCTCTCCACGCCGCGCAGTTTGGCCCTCTTGATCTCAATACCACCCGGCAATTTCGCACCTACCAGAGCGAAGGGTACCTTGATGCCGATGCGGACATTTGCAGCACCGCACACCACCTGTATCTCCCCATCGGGATCACCCGCCACTTTACACACTCTCAGCTTGTCTGCATCCGGGTGCTGCTCACAGGCAACAATCTCACCAATAACCACGCCAGAGAAATCGCCCGCAACTTTTTCAACACCTTCCACTTCCAAACCAGCCATGGTGATTTGATCAGCCAGATCCTGAGTAGTCAGCTCGGGATTTACCCATTCCCGCAGCCAGGAGTTACTGAATTTCATAGTTCATCTCTATTTCTGTATTCCATCAGCACAGCTTTATGCGCAATCGGCTAAAAGCGCAAAATCTGCAGCAATTTGGATTCGCATATCAATACGAGCAGCCCCGCGCCACTCGCTCTCACGTGTTCAGTTAGAACTGTTTTAGGAAGCGCAAGTCATTATCAAAAAATAAGCGCAGATCATTGACTCCATAACGCAGCATGGCGAGACGTTCAATGCCAATACCAAAGGCAAAACCAGAGTATCGCTCGCTGTCGATATCACAGGCGGCGAAAACATTTGGATGCACCATGCCGCAACCGAGAATTTCCAGCCAGCCACTACCGGAGCACACACGACAGCCCTCCCCGCCACAGACAGTACACTGAATGTCTGCTTCAGCGGAGGGTTCAGTAAACGGGAAGTAAGACGGGCGGAAGCGCACAGGGACTTCTGCTTCAAAGAAGGCACGCAGAAACTGGTCGATACAGCCCTTCAGGTGGGCGAAGCTAATATTATCTCCAATAACCAAACCTTCCACTTGATGAAACATCGGGGAGTGCGTGACATCTGAGTCGCAACGATACACACGTCCGGGACAGATAATGCGAAGTGGTGGAGATTTCTTCTCCATGGTACGAATCTGCACAGAGGAGGTGTGAGTTCTCAGCACAGTTGCCGGATCTATGTAGAAGGTATCATGCATCGCCCGTGCCGGATGGTGCGCCGGAATATTCAGCGCTTCGAAGTTATAGTAGTCCTGCTCTATCTCTGGGCCGGTTTCAACGGAGAAACCGATACTCATGAAAAACGCTTCTACCCGTTGTAAGGTTCGGGTAATTGGATGGCAATGACCCTGCTCTTCGCCACGCCCTGGCAAGGTGACATCAATAGTCTCCAGTGCCAGCTTCGCATCAATTGCCTCTTGCTCCAGCACAGTACGGCGCAGGTTAATTTTTTCCTGTACCAAGCGTTTAGCTTCGTTGATTTTGGCTCCCGCTGCCGGGCGCTCACCCACAGACAGCTTGCCCAGCCCCTTCAGAAGGGCCGTCAGTAAACCCTTCTTGCCCAGATAATCAATACGTACCTGATCTAATACGGCCAGATCGTCGGCCTTCTCCACCAGCCCCAAGGCCTGTTCAGTCAGGGGCTGCAACTCTTCTACTCTGTCCATAAAATAACAATAAAATCAATTAGTTAACGATTTTTGATGCAAAATAATTATCGATCATACACCTGCCAGGGGGAGCATTATAACAGTGCCAGTCTCTTGCGCGCCTACCCTTTGACACCCTGCAACCCCAACTGCAGGCAATGCCCGGAGCATTACAACCTATAGATCGCTCACCGGTCTGTATGCCTGCATCCATAGCCCTGTTGAAGAATGCATCGCACAAAATAAAGTGAGCCACTTTCAAGAAGCAAGTATCATATCCAGCAGCACCGAGGAATCATCCAGCCATAAATGCCCAACAGGACTGTAGTGGTCTACTAAACCCGGACACCAATTTAGATGGTAAAGTCGCCACCTGAGATAGAGATGTTCAATGAAGCGAGTGGGTACCGTCTCTCGGCTACGCTTCAATCGCTGCAGCGAGGTGAGATGTCAGCTACTATCTGATGACTTACTACAATTGGGAATGCCCACATCAGCATAACGATGGTGTGCCTCCCGCAAAGGCGGAAGAAAAACTTAACTTACTGTCCGGAAATAGTTGACCATTACAGAATAAGGCGGTTAAAGGCTCGCATTCACTTCAACTTTAATGCCCACAGGGTCATAAAAGATCAGTTGTTCAATCCTCCCGCCAGGAACCAGCATCTGCTCGCAGTCAATACCGAGAGATCCCAAGCGTTCCTTTATAGGCTGCAGGTCATCGGTATGAAAGGCAATATGATCCAGGTAAGGGGCTACTGGCTGCTCCTTGGTATCCCCTTCAATCAGATGTACGATGGGCCTGCCATTCCCATAGAGCCAGAAGCCTCTGCGAGCGAAGTGAGGGCGGTTGCCCTCAGCAAGGCCAAGAACTGCTTTATAAAAGTCCCGCACGCGAATGAGTATTTCCATGGGTGCGGCGATATTGAAATGATCCAGCTGCATCATATTCTACCCAGTTTGTTCATTGATAAATGAGTGAGTATCACCGCCTCAATTTACACTCTAAATGCGGTCTATCCCGCGCTTGCCTGTGAACCCAGTTACCAAAACTATCTACACACAAAACAATTATAGAATCCCGTTTTCGCGCAACTTGGCAATCTGCTCGACACTCTTACCCAGTAATTCTCGTAAAACTTCTTCTGTATGCTCTCCCAGCACCGGTGGGGCCTGTCGATAGTCCAGGGCCGTTTCGGAAAAAATCACCGGGTTACGTACCGTTTTAACCTTGCCCGCTCTGGGGTGGTCCTGCTCAATTACCATCTCGCGCACTTGCACCTGGGGATCGGCAAACACCTCATCCAGAGTGTTAATTGGCCCACAGGGAACATGGGCGTCGCTTAATTGCTTCAACCACCAGGCTGAATCCTGCTGGCGAGTCGCCTCTTCGATTTGCGGTATCAGTTGGGCGCGGGCGATAACACGCGCTGCATTAGTAGCATAAGCTGGGTTATCGGCGATATCTGCTATTCCAGCGATATCGCAGAAGCGTTTGAACTGGTCATCATTTCCCACTGCCAGCATAAAATAGCCATCTCTGGACGGCACCGCCTGATAGGGCACAATATTGGGGTGGCCAGTGCCCTGTCGCTCAGGATTTTTACCAGAGGTCAGGTAGTTCTGTGCCTGGTTGGCGAGCCAGGCCACTTGGGTGTCTAGCAGTGCCAGATCGATATGCTGTCCCATCCCGGTACGCTGACGATACACCTCTGCTGCGAGGACTGCGGATACGGCGTACATACCCGTCATCAAATCGGCGACGGCAACTCCCACTTTTTGCGGTCCGGCGCCGGGCTGGCCCTCCGCCACGCCGGTGATACTCATAAGGCCCCCCATACCCTGGATCATGGCATCATAACCGGCATGGTTTTTGTAGGGACCAGTCTGGCCAAATCCGGTGATAGAGCAATAGATCACAGCGGGATTGAGCGCCTTGATAGACGCGTAATCCAGGCCATATTTTTGCAGGCCACCCACCTTAAAGTTTTCCAGCACTATGTCACAGTGCGCTGCCATCTGCCTGATCAAATCCTGGCCCGCCTCAGTGGTGATATCCACGGTAACAGATTTCTTGCCGCGGTTGGCACTGAGGTAATAAGCCGCATCAGGGGTCTCATTACCCACCTTATCTTTCAGGTAGGGAGGACCCCAATGGCGGGTATCATCGCCGCGCTCCGGTCGCTCCACTTTGATCACTTCTGCACCAAAATCGGCGAATACCTGGCCGGCCCAGGGGCCTGCGAGAATACGACTGAGATCAAGGACTTTTAAATGCGCGAGCGGACCTGCCATAACTTCCTCTTTTACTGGTTTCAGGGGCAATCCCAGGAAAAATTATGCGGCAGCCTAGCAGATAACCCACGACAGCGCCCAGCTTGGAAAGCTGCGGCAATCGCCGTACACTGGGGCGAAAACAAAAGGAGGTGTAGCATGAATGCTCAGGAAGCCGAAAAATTCAAATCCTTTCGCGACTTTTATCCTTTCTACCTACAGGAGCACCGCAATCTGACCTGTCGGCGTCTGCACTTTGTGGGCACTGGCCTGGTTATTGCCTCTGTATTGTTGGCAGCTGCCACCTTCAATCTGCTGTGGTTGGCAGCAACCCCCATTGCGGGATACGGTTTTGCCTGGATCGGACACTTTTTCTTTGAACACAACCGGCCTGCCACCTTCAAATACCCATTCTACAGCCTTCTGGGCGATTTTGTGATGTTCAGGGATATGCTGCTTGGGCACATCGCCCGTTGAGCAGTCCCTTTACTTTTTCTGCATCGACAAGCCGTACTTGCGCAACTTGTTAGCAACCGTGGTATGAGAAATCCCGAGTTCCTTTGCCAGTTCTCTGGTAGAGAGGCGACTGGCAGCCAGGTCGCCAAACACCGCCCGCTCCAACTGCTCCATTATTTCCCTGTATGTGAGCCCCCGGCCCCAATTCCGCCAGGGCAACAGAGTCTGTGGAATCAATTCAGGCACATCCTGTCTGTCAATGCGACAGGTACCGCGCCTTCGACAGTGGGCAGCCGCAGCCATTAGATAATCGCGCAGACCATGAAAGTTCTCTGGCCAGTCGTGCCGCCTGATCAGATCCTGTACCGATTCATCCAGATCCAGCGCATCTAAATCTGGGTACTCCTGCCGCAAAAGCGTTGTAGCAAAGCGTTCAAGTGCCGGGCGCATCTTGCGCAGAGGCGGCAGTGTTATGGCCAGGGATGAAAACACCTGCGCCAGTGCTGGCGCCAGTGTGTGTACGTCGCCACATGTAGCCACCAGGCGAACACCTGCCGGCAATTCCCGTAACTGCCGCCGCAGCCCGATCTGGGCTTTCTCACTAAGGTGATGCACATCCTCCAGTATCAAGGTCCCCGTAGAGTGCAGGTGGGTTGGAAGCACAAAGCGCCCTTCACAGGGCACAATACGGATACAGCCCGAGCGGGCAGCCGAGGGAGACAAATAATGCACCGCACTGGCAAAAGTACTTTTACCAGTGCCGCGCTCCCCCGCAATCAGCAGCGGTGCGGTCAATGCCGCCAGATCCCGCAACTGTAAACAGCGCTGTCTGCGCAGGTCAAAATCCCAGAGCGCCATTGCGCGGAGTGGCTGGGGGATAAATGCGCTCTTTTCTCGGGCCTGCAGCCGCAATACCGCGCCCGCCATGGAATCCACCCCAGAGGGATTCTCTCCCAGGGCAATAGGAGACCAATTGAGGTAAAAATTCTGTCCGCGCACCACTGCCTGTAAGCCGTAGCGGGGTACGGAAAAATCCCGCAACAACTCCGCCACCTGCATCAACGGTAGAAAGCGCTGCAGTTGCATTCCCGGCACCCGGTCCAGACTGACACCAAAAACCCGTGCCGCAGCGAGATTGGCGGCAACTACCCTCCCCTCCCGGTCCACACTGAGGATTGGATCAGTCACGTGTCGCAACAAGGTATCCAGTTCAAAGTAGCGCCGCTCCAGGGGCAAAAGTGTGATGCGCCGCACCCGCTGGACACCCGGTACCCGATAGAGGGAGCGCTCTATGCTCTGATACTGGGTCGAGAGCATGCCCGGCGCCAATAGATAGACCTTGTCACCACTGTCTCCTCCAAGTTCCCCGGAAGTGACATTTATACGATATTCACCGAAGATTTCCATGATTTCATGGAGGATACCTACTCTGTTCGCACAAGTTATCTCGACTCTCACCAAAGCTCCCGTAAAGAAATCTTTACAAGAAGTGTAAATAGATCACCCCAGGCAGCGCAATAGGGCGTTCACAGCCCTCCCCTCTGGGCGATCAACTGACTAAAAATAGGGATAGGTATAACAACAACGCTTTAGTGACAGGCTGTTAGACCCTTTTACTGGAGAATGGCCTGCGGGAGACAACGGCATGAAAAAAGCAACAGCACCGAAGAGCAGCAAGTACACAGCACGCGAGCCCAACGCTCAGGGCTTTATTGACTACACAGACCGGGAACATCACACCTGGCAGCGTCTGATCGAACGCCAATTGGGCGTTCTTCCCGGTCGTGCCTGCGATGAATATATGCGCGGACTGGCACTTCTGGACCTGCCCCGTGAACGCATCCCGCAACTGGAGGAAATATCCCGTGTGCTGCGCCGGGAAACCGGCTGGGAAGTCGCAAGAGTACCCGCGCTGATTGGTTTTGAGACATTTTTTGGCCTGCTGGCCGAGCGCAAATTCCCGGTAGCCACCTTTATACGCACTCCGGAGGAATTTGACTACTTGCAGGAACCGGATATCTTCCACGAAATCTTTGGCCATTGCGCCATGCTAACCAACCCGGCCTTTGCCAATTTCACTGAAAAATATGGCCAGTTGGGCCTCAGTGCCTCACCCAAGGAGCGCGCTTACCTGGCCCGCCTTTACTGGTTTACGGTTGAATTCGGCCTGCTCAAAAGCGAGAATGGGCTGCGTATCTACGGCGGTGGCATTTTGTCCTCTCCCAGGGAAACCCTATACGCCCTGAGCAGTGAGCCGGAGCACTTTGATTTCTCTCCTCTGTGCGCCTTGCGCACACCCTATCGCATCGATATTGTTCAACCCATTTACTATGTGCTGAACAATCTACAACAGCTGCAGAATCTCACTGAAATTGACCTGATGGCCAAGGTGCACGAAGCCATTGAACTGGGCCTGTTCGAACCGCGCTTTCCACCAAAAAGCGCAGCTTAAACAGCCGCCGGTGCCGGGCGTCCCACCGCATCGCGGCACCGGTCAGCTCCTGCCTTGCCGGTCAATCGGCCCTGCAGTACTCCACCCATCACTGTCCTGCCAAATACTCCCAAAAGCATTGCAATCCGGGAAAATTCCACTACCAGCACAGTTGGTCGGAGCCTATCGTTACAAAACGTGATGTAGTAAGAGGCCAACGCCCTTCAAGCAGCGATCACCCTCTCTACTACCGCAACACACAACTACCGCAGGGGCGGCAAGCCATTGACGGTGTAACAATGCGCGCAGGGATTCGGTGCCCCGTGGTTTTTGGGAGCACCGTAGCATTATGTCCTCACTTGACGCGATTGATAGACAACTGCTTGCTATTCTGCAATCTGACATCAGCCTTTCCATAGAGGAGCTGGCAGAGCGTGTGGGGCTCACCAAGACGCCCTGTTGGCGCCGGGTGCAGAAGCTGGAAAAAAGCGGGATCATCCGCCGCAAGGTGGCCCTGCTCAATGCGGAAAAGCTGGGGCTACCGGTATCGGTATTTGCCCAGGTGAAAACCGGTCAGCATACCCCGGAATGGGCGGACGCCTTCGCCGAGCATGTGGCCCAGTTGCCGGAGGTGGTGGACTGTTACCGCATGGCTGGCAATTACGATTACCTGCTCAGGGTGGTGGTCAGTGATATTGCCGCTTATGATTGTTTTTACAAAGGGTTGATCCGCCGCGTGGGTATCAGCGATATTATTTCCAACTTTGCCCTGGAGCAGATCAAGAGCACGACAGAGCTGCCCATTCCTTCGGATAAGCAGGAGTGATTCCCGCACAGAGGCCGGTGACAAGGTCTGCCGGCGGTTCGTCTGTCTGTGGTAATGAGGGATTCTCGCCCACCAATTAGGGATGACCTGTGGCGGAAAGCGCCTTATTTCAGTCCTTTTTCCTGATTTTCAGCGGCGCTGCGATTGTCGCGTCTCTGGCATTGTTCGGGCGCCAGCCCCTGCTTGTTGCTTACATTGCCCTAGGTATTCTGTTGGGACCATCCAGCCTGGCGGTGATCGATAACCTGCGGCTGCTCTCGGACATGTCCAGTGTCGGGATTATATTCCTGCTGTTTCTGCTCGGACTGGATATGCAGCCCCAGGCACTGGTATCGGTACTGCGCAAGGCCACGTTTGTGGGGCTGGTGAGTTGTGCAATCTTTCTCGCCCTCGGTTTTGGCATCGGCTGGCTATTCGGCTTTACCTCTTTGGAGTGCTGGGTCATCGGTATGGCCCTGATGTTCTCCAGCACCATTATTGGCATCAAACTGCTGCCCACTACTGTGTTGCACCACAAACACCTGGGAGAACTGATGGTGGGCTTGCTGCTGTTTCAGGACTTTGTGGCCATCCTCTGCCTGACGATCCTGCTCAGCGACAATATCGGCAATATGCACCTGGAACAACTGGCCCTGTCCTATGGCTCGCTGCCTCTGATAGTGATGCTGGCCTGGGGGGTGGTGAAATACCTGCTGTTGCCCCTATTTACCCGTTTCGACCGCTTTCACGAGTATGTTTTTTTACTAGCCATCGGTTGGTGCATGGGCATGGCGGAACTGGCGGAAACCCTGGGCCTGTCGAGGGAGATCGGGGCTTTTATCGCCGGCATTACCCTGGCCGCCAGCCGTATTTCCCAGTACATTGCCCTGAGTCTGAAACCCCTGCGGGATTTCTTTCTCATCCTGTTTTTCTTCAGCCTCGGTGCCCAGTTTGACCTGGCAATGCTGCCGGAGATACTGGTTGCGGCGCTGGTCACCACAGCGGTGGTTCTACTGGCCAAACCAGTGGTGTTCCGCTACCTGCTGGGCAATCAAAGCGAACAGAAAGTACTGGCCTGGGATATCGGCTTTCGCCTCGGGCAGATCAGCGAGTTTTCCCTGTTAATCGCCCTGCTCGCGTGTGACCGGAACCTGATCGGCAGCGCAGCCTCCCATTTGATCCAGGCCACCGCGATACTGACCTTCCTGGTGTCATCCTATATCGTGGTAATGAACTTTCCCAATCCCATCGCCATCAAAGACGAATTGCGCAGAGACTGACGTGGCACAGCACTGTTTATCGTATGCCAGCCAGTTGCCGCCCCAACAGCTGCAGACCAATTTTCAGGCGGTCGAAAATCTGGGGAATATCCCTGGCGAACATCAGGTACAAACAAGGAACCAGCAACAGGGAGATGGCAGTGGCCGCCAAAATACCGTAGCCAAGGGAAATCGCCATAGGAATCATAAAACGTGCCTGCACCGAGGTTTCAAAAATCATTGGCATCAGTCCGCAGAAAGTGGTCACTGTAGTGAGCACAATCGGGCGGAAACGGCGCGCGGCGGCGCGCTTGATGGCACTGTCTATTCCGGCTCCCTCCCTGCGCAGGCGGTTGCTGTACTCAATCATCACCAGGGTATCGTTGATCACTACCCCGGCCAACGCCACCATACCCAGCAGGCTGACCATGCTCAATCCATAGCCCATAACAAGATGGCCCAGTATGGCTCCAATCACGCCGAAGGGGATGGCAACCATGACAATCAATGGCTGCAGGTAGCTCTTCAGGGGAATGGCCAGCAACAAATAGAGGACCGCCATCGCCAGTAGGAATGTCAGACTCAGGGAGGCGAGCCCCTCTCGCTCGTCCGCCTGGCGCCCTTCGTAGGAGATACTGAGGCCGGGAAATTCCATCTGCATCTGCGCAATCACATTGCGGTCCAATGCATTGATCACCAGCGCCGCCTGGTCACTGGGTTCCACATTGGCGGAAACCGTTAACACCCGCCGGCCCTCGCGGCGATTAATGGTGGCATAGGCGCGCCCCTGCGACACCTCCACCAGATCCGGCAATGGCAGCCACAGGCCATTGCCGGCACGGATCATGATGCTGGATACATCCTCCATACTGACCCGTTCGCTTTCCGGCAGGCGCACCATCACTTTGACCTGGTCGCGGCCGCGCTGCTGCCGCAGGGCTTCGGCGCCGTACAAGGCCGCGCGCAACTGGCGGCCAATATCCTCCGCCGACATACCCAGGCTCTTGGCACGCTCTGTCAATGTCAGATCCAATTGCGACTTGCCCTGGGAGATACCGACATCAATGTCGCTGACATTGGGGAACTTCTCCAGTTCTTTACCCAGGTGCAGGGCCGCGCGCTCCAGCATATCGGTATCGGTATGCCGCAGCTCCACGGTGAGAGAGGCGCCCGCTCCGGGACCGCCCCGGTCTGCAGCGGTGATTGCACTGAGCGCCCCCGCTATTGGGCCCGCCTCCTGCCGCCATGCGCGCACGAACGAGCCGGTGGAAAACGTGCGTTGGTCCGAGGGCACAAAGTAGGCGTCCACCTGTACCGAATCGTTGCGGATCAGCCCACGAATACCGAGAAATACCCGGTCGCGGTCGTAACCCTCCAGCACCCGGTCGGCAGCATCCATAATCTGGCTGCGCGCTTTTTCCAGCTGCTGTTCGGCGGTGCCGCTGGGAAAGGTCACCTGGAAGCGACCGGAATCCCGTTCCACCCGCGGCATCAGGGTGAAGCCCATACGACCGCTGGCAGCATACCCCGCTACGACCAGCAGAGTGGACAGCGCCACCGCAATGGTGGTGTAACGATGGCGCACACAGAGGTCGAGAAAAGGGCGAAAGTGTACCCGCACAAAGCGGTCCAGCCCCTGCGCCAGCACTTTCTGGCGCGCGGCGAAACGACGCGCCCTGCGACTTTTGTACCGGCGGCGGGAGTGGGCCAGGTGTGCCGGGAGGATGAACAGTGCCTCCACCCAGGAGATCACAAATACAGAACCCACCACAAAGGGAATCACCCCAAAAATCTTGCCCATAAATCCGGGCAGTGCCATCAGGGGGATAAAAGCCACAATATTCGTGAGGATGGCGAAGGTCAGGGGCACCGCCACCTGCCGCGCGCCGGCCACCGCCGCCTGCAGGTTGCTATAACCCTTCTGGCGCCACTCATGAATATTTTCCCCCGCGATAATCGCATCGTCCACCACAATACCGAGGGCGATAATAAAGGCGAACATGCTCACCATATTCACGGAGATATCGAGCCCCGGCAGGAACAGCAGGGCACCGAGAAAGCTGGTGGGAATGCCCAGTGTGACCCAAAACGCAAGGCGCAGCTCCAGAAATGCCCCCAGCACGACAAACACCAGTAAAAGCCCGATAAAGCCGTTTTTCAGCAGCAGCGACAGTCGCTCCTTGAACAATTCCGCGTCGTCGTCGCGAATACTCAAGGACACACCCGGTGGCAGCCTGTCCTCCAGTTCCGCAATCACCGCCCGCGCCGCCTCGCTCACGCTCATGGGGGTCTGCTCGCCCACACGAAAAATCCGGATACTCACCGCCGGCTCGCCGTTAAAGACCATGCTGCGTGCTTCATCCACCAGTGCATCGCTGACCCTGGCAATATCGCGAAGATACACAGCGCCTCCCTCCCTGCCCTGGGCCACCACAATATCGCCAAATTCCCGCGCCCAATCCCGCCGCTCGGTGACCCGGACCAGTATTTCACCGGCTGTGGATTTAACCCCACCTGCCGGCACATCCACCGCCCCGTTGCGCACCAGCGCCGCCACCTCCGCCAGTGTGAGCCCGTAGCGGCGCAGGTCGTCCCGGCGCACCGCAATCGACACCTCCAGATCCCGCACCCCGGAAGTTTCCACCTGGGTAATCTCGGGGTGTGCCTCCAGTCGATCGAACACCTGCATGGCAACAGTGCGCAGGCTCCGGTCATCGAGGTCGCCATGCACCACCAGATCCATTACATCGCGTTTTCGCTCTGCCAGGCTCACCCGGGGCCGCTCAATATCCGCAGGGAAGGTCGTCACCCGATCAATCGCCTGCTGGACATCCTGGTAAACCTGGTTGGCGTCGGCATCGCCCTGCAGCTCCAGAGTCAGCGAAGCCCCACCCTCGGAGGCCATACCGCGCATCTGCTTGATACCCACGATACCCTGCACCGCCTGCTCGGCAGCCACCAGCACGCCCCGCTCAACCTCCCCCGGACTGGCGCCGGGATAGGAAATGGCAATGCTGACAATATCCAGGCTGAACTCCGGGAAGACCTCTTTTTTCACCACAATGGAAAAAATCAGCCCGCCAACAAGAAAGACCAACATCAACAGGTTGGCTGTTACAGAGTTGCGCGCCATCCAGGCAATGGCACCGGAACGGGTATCAACCTCCCGGCCACTCTTTTTGAACTCAGCCATCGGCGCCCCCGCTTCCGCTGCTGCGCACGCGCTTTTCCGCAACCTTCCGCGCGGATACTGCCGCCTCTGTCCCAAGGGGCTGCTGCGCCCTGACCTCAGCAGCAATGCGCACCGGCATGTCCTCGATTACGTTAACCAGCCGCGTGGTTACCAGCGTCTCACCACCGTTCAGGCCCTGTTCCAACAGCGCGTAGTCCCCATCTGTATAGGCCACCTCTACCGGCAGTACCCTTGTGCGGTTGTCTTTGACCACCCACACCCTGTTGCCATCCTGCAGGGCAACAAGGGGGATTCGGACGCTCTGTTCTTCACTTTGGGAAACAATCTCCACTCGGGCAAGATCATTCAGCAGCAGCTGTGGCTGGCCCGGATTGCGCACAGACAGGGGGTCCTCCAATTCCACCAGCACACTGGCAAGCCTGCCCTGCTCTTCCAAAACCGGAATTGTGCGCACAAATTCACCGCGCCGGAAGACGCCCTGGGGCCACTGACTGCCATAGATACGCACTTCATTAGTGGCCGTGGTTAATCTGTGCAGCTGTGCCGCCGGCACTTCCACCGCAATCTGGAAACGATCGGCACTGGCGAGGCTATAGAGGATATTCCCCGGCGCCACGCGGTCACCGACATCGACCGTCCGCGTCACCACCAGTGCATCGAAAGGCGCACGAATACGGGTGAGGCGCAGGTCACGCTCCGCCAGCCCCACGCTCACTTCCGCCGCCTGCACCCGCGCCTGTGCTTGCGCCAGTTGCGGCTCGCGCAGCACCAGAGCGCGATCCGACTCCGGCAGCGAGGTAGCCAGCAGGGCATATTCTTCCAGTGCCACCTGTTGCTGGCCCAGCTCCTGCTGCAGTTCGGCACGGCGCTCGGCGAGACTGCTGCGTGCAGTCTGTAATGCCAGTTGGTAGGGCTCCGCCTCTATGCGCAGCAATACCTGGCCTTTGGGTAAAATAGACCCCGGCCCCAGGCCATAATTCAGCCATTCCACTACTCCCTGCACCTGTGGCTGTACTTCTGCCAGCTCCCTTGCAGAGACCTTGCCGAGGGCACTGAACGTCACCGGGAAGCGACCGCTCTCGGCCACTGCCACCTCTACAGCGGGCGGTGGCACGCGACGCTCACTGCGCGCCATACTGGGTTTTTCCCGCAACATCCAACCGGCAACCTGCAACGCTGCCAGCACCAACACTACAGGCACAATCCAGCGCCAATGTGTTTTCTTCAAGATCAATTCCTTCCCTCCAGATACAGCGCCAGATCCACGAGCCTTGGGGCGGGGAGGTCCGCCTGCGGCAATCCTCCGGAAAGCGCGCGGTAAAGCGTTACACGGTTTTCAAGCATTTCACGCTCGGCAGCAAGCACCTGCCTGGCCAGGCTCTGCTGTTCGGTGGTCGCGGTGAGCAGATTGAGAAAATCGACTGCGCCGCGGGCATAAGCGCGGCTGCGGCGCTGGACAATCAGATCGGAAAGGTCCTTGCGCTCACGCAAATGCACCAGTTCCTGCGCCAGGGCATGCTCGCGGATCAGGGCCAGTTCCACTTCCGACAGCGCCTGCTTCACGGTACTGCTGTACAGGGACCAACGTTCCTGTAGCGCAGCCTGTTCCTGATCCCGCGCCGAAGCCAGGGCGCCTCCATCAAAGAGCACTCCTTCCAGGGAGACGGCAATCGCCAGCAGCCAGTTTTCAGTGATATCACTGATCAGGCTGGTGCCATTGCTGGCAACGGCAGAAAGGCCCAATACCGGCAGCCGATCCGCCCAGGCCTGGTCCGCAAGGTGGTACCCCTGCAACAGGTTGCGCTGGGCCTCACGCACATCGGGCCGGCGCAACAGCAACTGGGAGGGAATGCCGGTATCCGGCAGGGCCGGCAACGCCGGCAGACCCGCGATTTTGTGGATAACCTCTGCGAGTTGCACCTCAGTGGTACCGAGCAGCGCTGCCAACTGGACTCTGAGTGTCTCGATATCGGCTTGCACCTCCAGCAGCACCTGCTCGGACTGCCGCACCAGCTGGCGCTGCTGCAGCACATCGGCGGCATCGACGATACCGCGCCCAAAACGCAACTCCATTACCTGCAGTGACTTGCGGTTGGTTTCCAACTGCTGTTCGAGCAGATCCAGCTGGCCCCAAGCTTCACGCAGTTGCAGCCAGGTAGCGGATACTTCTGCGGCAAGGCTCAGGGCAGCAGTCTGAAGGTTTTGCGCCCGGGCCAAAAACCCTGCCTCAGCGGCGCTGGCGCCGGCACGCACCCGCCCCCACAGGTCCACTTCATAACTGGCGGCAATTCGTGTACTCCAGCTATTACCTTCGTTGGACTCATCAGTAAAGTCTCCTGAAGAGAAACGCTGTTGGGTATTTTCAGTCTGGGCAGTCACCCTTGGCCAGAGCCCGGAACGGGCACCACGGGCCACTGCAGCTGCCTGCTGCAGGCGCCAGTAACTGGCCTGGATATCCGGGTTGTCCTTCAGCGCAAGCAGCACCAAGTGATCCAACTGCGAGTCATCGAAGCTGCGCCACCAGCGCAATTTGGCGGCGGCGGTGCCGGAAGCGCGAAAACTTGCTGGTAACTGCAACTGATTCCCGGGCTGGTCAGTCTGGATCGTCTGGGATGAACAGCTGGCGAGAAGTGGAATACAAATTGCCAAAATGCGATAAAAGCGCAAGGAATGTCACCGAAAACAGAATGTAAATTGCACAAAAACAGAGATTTATTGCGGACATTATCTCGCCACAAAAACCCCTCGCAAGGCGATTTACCCTTGTTTACACAAGGGTTTAAAGGCCCGAGAAAATTTTGTGGCCTGTGGGAGTGCTCCCGCACAGTTACTTAGGTATGATGCGCCACACTAAACTGTAGGGTCACCGGGACCCACTGCGGGCTTGAAGCACCGCTTCTAACGGTGTACATCGATAACAGAAGTAGATAGAGACAAAGCATGAGTAAACATCAGCCCCTCGCCCACTGGGACGATATCTTGCTGCTGGACCAACAGCTGACCGACGAAGAGCGCATGGTGCGCGATACTGCACGCGAGTATTGCCAGAGCAAACTGATGCCGAGGATTCTGGAGGCCAACCGCCACGAAATCTTTGATCGGGAGATCCTGCGGGAAATGGGTGCACTGGGTCTGCTCGGCGCCACTATCGACGGCTATGGTTGCGCCGGCCTCAACTACGTCTGCTACGGCCTGGTAGCGCGCGAAGTGGAACGCGTGGATTCCGGTTACCGCTCCGCTATGAGTGTGCAGTCCAGCCTGGTGATGCACCCCATCTATGCCTACGGCAGCGAAGAACAAAAGCAGAAGTACCTGTCCAAGCTGGCCACCGGTGAGTGGATCGGTTGCTTCGGCCTGACCGAGCCGGATGCGGGCTCCGACCCCGGCGGTATGAAAACCCGCGCCAGGAAAGTGGATGGCGGCTATCGCCTGAGCGGCGCCAAGATGTGGATCACCAACAGCCCCATCGCCGATGTCTTTGTAGTGTGGGCGAAAGACGATGAGGATATTATTCGCGGCTTTGTACTCGAGCAGGGTATGGAGGGCTTGTCCGCGCCGAAAATCGAGGGCAAATTCTCCCTGCGCGCCTCCATCACTGGGGAAATTGTCATGGACAATGTATTCGTTCCGGAAGAGAACAAGTTTCCGCACATCGGCGGCCTGCGCGGCCCATTCGGCTGCCTCAACCGCGCCCGTTACGGCATCTCCTGGGGCACCATGGGCGCCGGTGAATTCTGCTGGCACGCAGCCCGCCAGTACGGCCTGGATCGCAAGCAGTTTAACCGCCCACTGGCCCAGACCCAGCTGTTCCAGAAAAAACTGGCCGACATGCAAACTGAAATCGCGCTCGGACTGCAGGCCTCTTTGCGTGTAGGGCGGATTATGGATGAAAACAGGCAGTTCGACCCCACCATGATCTCCCTGGTGAAGCGCAACAATTGCGGCAAGGCGCTGGATATCGCCCGTGTGGCCCGCGATATGCACGGTGGCAACGGGATTGCCGATGAGTTCCACGTCATTCGCCACGTGATGAATCTGGAAGCGGTCAACACCTACGAAGGCACCCACGACGTACACGCTTTGATCCTCGGTCGTGCCCAGACCGGGCTGCAGGCTTTTGTCTGAACCTGTCGCATTCCGGGCCCGACCGCGGGCCCTCTGTCGTCAAGCCCGACGCCCTATTGTGCCGTCTCTCCCCTTGCCAGACCATGAATGTTATCCTGCCCGGCCTCGCCAGTCTGCAGGTTTAACGACGTTATGGATCAGTTGCTGTATGGGTTTGACCTGATCGGCATAGTGGTATTTGCCTTCAGCGGCGTGCTTGCCGCAGGGCACAAGCAGATGGACCTGTTCGGTGCGGTGGTGCTCGCCTGTGTGACCGCCACCGGTGGCGGCACGACCAGGGATATCATCCTGAATCTCCCGGTATTCTGGCTGCAGGACACTTACTATTTGTGGATTGCCGCAACTACCGGTGTGCTCAGCTTTTATCTGATACGCTACCTCCAAGTGCCCATGCGCCTGCTGATGTTGGCCGACGCCATCGGACTCGCCGTATTTGTCGTGATCGGTACGCAGAAAGCATTGGAGCTTGGCTACTCAGCCACGATTGCCATCGTGATGGGCGTGATGACCGGCACTGTAGGCGGTGTGATCCGGGACCTGCTGTGCGGTGATATTCCCCTGTTGCTGCGCCGTGAGATCTACGCCACCGCGGCGCTCAGCGGCGCCAGCGTTCTGGTTTTTCTGGGTGCCAGCGACAAATTGGCGGGAGACCTGATTGTTGCTATTGCCATGCTTGTCACCTTGTCAATTCGCCTGGCCGCCCTGCGCTGGAACCTGTCGGCACCCATTGCGCGGGTTGGCCACCGTTAAACGGTACCGGGGAAGATCGCTCTAAAAACCCATTACAGCTCAAAGGAGTGCGTTCAGTGCACACTTTCCGTCCGTTCACCGCCGTATCCGTTCTGCTCTGCCTGCTGGTCGGAGCCTGCGAGCGGGCCGGCCAACAGCAACAGCCCGGGCAGGCCGCGCAGGATAAGGCCCATACCCGCTTGATTCCCAAACCCTGCTGGTTTGAAACCGGTGACACCTGGCCCCTGACCCAGTGTTTTATGGTGGAGGTCCCGGAGGACTACACCCATCCATCCAAACGCAAGATCCACTTTCCCGCCGTACGCTTTCACGCCAAGAAACCAAACCCCAACAAGGCGCCCCTGCTGCATCTGGGTGCCGGCGGCCCGGGCGCCAGCATGGGCCTGGAGCCGGAAAATGCCAGCGATTGGCTGTGGCTTAACTATGCGGCCATGTCAGTAGAGGATGGCCGCGACCTGATAGTGATTGACCCCCGCGGCACCGGTATGGCACAGCCGCGCCTCACCTGCAGGGAATTTATCGAGGATGCCCGGACCGCCTTTCAGCGCAACCTTTCCCCGGAAGAGGAGGCCCGTGTATTCACTTTCAGTATGGAGCGTTGCTATAGCCGCCTGAGCAAGGGCAGCGATATGGCTCAGTACAACAGCGCCACCATCGCCAGGGATGTGGAGGCACTGCGCAAGCTGCTCGGCATCGATAGTTTTGCCCTCTACGGGGTATCCTACGCTGCCCGCTACGCTCTCACCTATGCGCGGGATTACCCTCAATCGGTGCGCGCGCTGGTACTCAACAGTGCTGTGTTCCCCAATATCGTCTATGCCCAGCAGCTGGCCCAGGACTCTCTGGCAGCCTATGAGCGCGGCTTGAAACACTGTGTCGAGCATAAAACCTGCAACAGCCGCTATCCGAACCTGCGCCGCCGTCTGGAGAATCTGGTGCAGACCCTGGACGAAACACCTCGTACCATTTCCATCAAGCACCGTTACTCTGACCAGCGCTACCCCTTTGTCCTCACAGGACAGCGCTTGCTGCGGGTCCTGTTTCAGGCACTGTACAACGAGCATTTCTACAGCGAACTGCCAAAACTGATCGCGGGGCTGGAAAACCCCGATGATAAAGAACTCAAACCCGCTCAGAAAGCCATTGGAGACTTTATGGACATCGTGCTGGATCCCTACTTTGGCGATGCCGCCGGCGTCAGTCACTTCTGTTACGAGGAAGCTCCCTTTGTGGATTTTGAGCAGGCCCGCGCCAATGCCGCCAAAACCGGTATCCTGGGAGGGGCTGCACGTTCGGACCTGAGCCTGTTGCAGTTACAATGCCGCATTTGGGCCATCCCCTCCGCCCCACTGATGGAATCGCAGGCCATTGCCACACCAGCCCCGGTCATGGTGCTGCACGGCGGCCTGGACCCGGTGCTGTCCCCGGAAGACGTGAATACTGCGCGCAAGGCATTGCCCAACCACCAGTGGCTGCTGTTCCCACAACTGGCCCACGATATTATTTCGGCAAGCAACTGCGCCGAACAGGCCGCCGCGCGCTTTCTCAACAACCCGATGGAAGATCAGACCCAGGCCGCCCTGGTCTGTCGCCAGCAGGAGTTGAACCACCAGCAAGCAGCGAAACCGCAGCAGACAGAAGCGCTGCCCGCACAATTATCGACACCGGAAAGCGGACTTTGATCAGCCCATATTTTCTCTGGGCGACACAAATCCTGGAACAACGCAATGGAAAAGAACAGTGATGACCCGCTAATCGAAGTGGCGGCGCTCACTCGGTTGCAGGCGTGTACGAATCCGGTGATTCTGGACTGCCGCTACGCATTGTCAGATCCTGACAAGGGTGCACGGGCCTTTGCCAACGGGCATATTCCCGGAGCCCACTATGCCAGCCTTCACAGGGATCTCTCCGCGTCCCTGCAGCGATACGGGGGCCGCCATCCCCTGCCAAGCAGCGCACAGTTCCAGCAGTTAGCACGCAAACTGGGCGTGTGCCGTACTACACCCGTGGTTGTTTATGACGATAACCGTCTGGGTTTTGCCGCGCGGGCCTGGTTCCTGTTTTTCTTTTTTGGCCATAAAAGCATCCATATTCTGAATGGTGGCCTGCAAGCCTGGAAGGATGCGGGCCAACCCCTGGAAACCCGTGCGCCCACCCCACGCCCGGCGGGTGATTTCAAACCCGAGCCACAGGAAAACCTGCTGGTTCACTATGCACAGGTAAAGGCCGGACTGCACACTGCTTCCTGGCAATTGGTCGATGCGCGCGATCACGAGCGCTTTGCGGGCCTGAAGGAGCCCATCGACCCCATCGCTGGCCATATCCCCACCGCCATTAACAGTCCCTGGCAGGAAATCACCGAGACTGCGAGCGGTAAGGTAAAATCCCCCGAGGTCTTGCGCAAACAGTGGGAGTCTCTCTCAAACGGTCGGCCACTGCTCAACTACTGTGGCTCCGGAGTGACCGCTTGTGTGAATTTTTTTGCCCAATATCTGGCCGGCCGGCGCGACTCCCTGCTCTACCCCGGCAGCTGGAGCGACTGGTGCGCGCACCAGCGGGGGCGCCATTAACGCCAAATGCCCACTGGAAAAATGCGCAAGCGCGGAGCCGGGGGGCGGCAGTTCGCAAAGCACACCAGGACGGCGGCGCCGAGGTACCCCTCCTGGCTTCAGTCATGCATGGGATTGCGCAGCAGTGGACAAACCGCCTCTTTGTTTTTCGCCATGTACTGCTGGTGATACTCCTCGGCGTAGTAGAACTCCGGCGCCATACTGATTTCGGTAGTGATCCTGCCGCGATTTTTTGTATCCAGCGCTTCCTGGATTGCCGCTTTACTGGCTTCGGCTGCTTTTTTCTGCGTTTCGGTATAACAGAAGATACAGGAGCGATACTGTGAGCCGATATCATTGCCCTGGCGCATTCCCTGGGTGGGGTCGTGCCGGTCCCAGAAAAGACCCAGCAACTCCGCATAGCTGACAACTGTGGGATCGTAAACAACTTTGACCACCTCGGCGTGTCCGGTGCGCCCACTGCATACCTCGTCGTAATTGGGGTTCTCGGTAGCGCCATCGGTATAACCAACAGCGGTGGCAAAGACACCCTCAGTTTCCCAGAATAAGCGCTCGGCGCCCCAGAAACAGCCCATGCCAAACAAGGCAACTTCCGTATCCTCTGGAAATGGCTCCTTGATGGGATTGCCATTGACAAAGTGGACACCACTGATTTCCATCGGTTGTGGCCGGCCGGGCAAAATCTGATCCGCATCCGGTATCTGGAACTTGTCGTATTGCATACTGTTGTCTCAAGTGCTGAAATTTTCTTTCATCAGGATAGCCATAAGCCGCTTATCTGCCCAGAGCCATACTTAGGCTAAATCCACCCAACTATCAAATAGATAAGAGAGCTATTTGATCCATACTCTAAAATGTTCGCCGATTAACAATATAAGGAGCCGTCATTGGCACGTTTAATTCTTCTGTTTCTCATTTTGATCGCCGCCTGGATTGCCTGGCAGAAAATCAAGTCCAGCGCACCGGGGAACCGGCGCAAACAGCTCTTCCTTGCCGCTGTACTGGGTGCGGCCGTAATTGTGGTCATTCTGGCCTTGAGCGGGCGGCTGCACTGGGTTGGCGCGGCTGCCCTGCTGATACTGCCGGTGCTGGGACGTCTATTCAACCAGCTCCCCCGCCTGCTACCATGGCTGTCACCGCTGCTGCAAAAATATACGCAAAGCCGCCAATCACCCGGGCAACAGCAGCGCAAAGCTGAGCACCGCCAGGCGGGGCCCCCGCTCACCGAGGGCGAGGCCCGGCGTATCCTCGGCGTTGGCGCCAATGCCGGACGGGATGAGATTGTAGGTGCCCACCGCAGGCTGATGCAAAAGCTGCACCCGGATCGCGGTGGTAACGACTACCTGGCATCGCGCGTCAACGCTGCCAAGGAGTTTCTGCTGCGTATACTTTAGGTTTCTCTGCCAGGCTTTGCGAATAAAAGGGGCCGGCAGCGCTTCCACTGTCACTGGGAATCTGCCGGGACAGAGGCTAGTTACGCTGTAGTGTTCGCCTCCACATCCTCCCTGCTGGTGTGATTTACTCCGTTGTTCCGTCGGCAAAACAGCGACGCGATTACGCCAGCGCCAGCACCCCTCACCCGATCTTTGGGCGGGGGCAACTACCCGGTCGCACACTTTGATAAAGACTTTAAAAATCATCGGAAACTCACTGTTTTTACTTAATTTTTTAAACTCAATTACCTTTCAGAATGCCCTCCCTAGCCGCCAGGATTGATCTCAATGCGCGGGACAGAAATTCGCGGCGGTAGAGTATATAGACCACTATAAGGTAACTGGCGATAAACAGGACAGGGTGAATAAACCACCCCAATACAGACATGGAGAAGTAATAGGACCGCAGCCCATAGTTGTAACTGTGGCCCGCATGGTCAATCACTTTGGCGGCATTGATGGCAAAACAGCGCCGCTCCTTTTCAGAAAGAGTGCTATTTTGTGCAGGTGTGGCGCCGATAAGCACATTAGCAAAGGAGTATTGACGCAAAGACCAGGTGAAATTGAAGAAGGCAAAGATGTAAATCAGGATTAGCAACATCACCTTGAGTTCAAACTGCTCAACCGTAGTGGACTCAGCGAAAGGCAGACTGGTCAGCACTGCAATAGCGGCCTTGTTGGCCGTCAGTGCAGTGACCAGACCCGCCAGAATCAGAATACTAGTGGAGGCGAAAAAGCCGATTACCCGCTCGAGGTTGCCCAGTATGGCAGTATCCGCCATGCGCAGTTCCCGATCCAGCATACGCAGCATCCACTCCACCCGAAACCATCGCAAAGAGGAGGAGAGGCACCAGGTTTCCCTGGCTTTTTTTCGCGCAAATAAGGTGTAGCCTACCCAGGTGATAAAAAAGCCTGAGACACTGGCAATATCCAACCAGGACAACCGCGATCTCCCTGTTCGTCTACATTTATGCCGAGGCCTTGGCGGGCCGAGCCTTCGCCATGCCGGCGCCCCTGTCAACACTGTCTTTCCGATGCCTGCAAGCGGTAGAATAGCGCCCTTTCGACGGCGGCGGAGGCCGGCGGCAAGATTCAAATAACTCCAGGAAACTGTCCTTTGAGCAACTCACATCCCGCATTTGAACTGGTTACCAACGCAGAAATCGATTCTCTCGGCGTGAGCGTCGAGGAATATCGCCATGTCACCACCGGTGCCCAGCACCTGCATATTGCCGCAGACAACCCGGAGAATGTTTTCCTCTTGGCACTGCGCACAGTGCCCGGGGACTCCACCGGAGTGGCGCATATCCTTGAGCACACTGCACTGTGTGGCAGTGACAAGTATCCGGTGCGGGATCCCTTCTTTATGATGATCCGCCGCTCTCTCAATACCTTTATGAACGCTTTCACCAGTTCCGACTGGACCGCCTACCCCTTTGCCAGCCAGAATCGCAAGGATTTCGACAACCTGCTCAGCGTTTATCTGGATGCGGTTTTCTTTGCGCGACTGGACCCGCTGGATTTTGCCCAGGAAGGGCATCGACTGGAATTCTCCGAAGCCGGTAACCCCGACAGCGATCTGGTGTACAAGGGTGTGGTCTTTAATGAGATGAAAGGCGCCATGAGTTCCGTCAGCGCCCAGCTTTGGCACACCCTCAGCAAGTATCTGTTCCCCACCACCACTTACCACTACAACTCTGGTGGTGAGCCGACCGATATCCCCAAACTCAGTTACGAACAGCTGGTCGCTTTTTATCGCAGCCACTATCACCCGAGCAACGCTATCTTTATGACCTTCGGCGATATTCCCGCCGCAGAGCACCAGGCGGCATTCGAGGAAAGAGCCCTGCACAAGTTCGAGCAACTGGAAAAAGCCATCGCTGTCGGCCGCGAGGATCGCTACCAGGCACCGCTCAAAGTGGAGGAACACTACCCCCTGAACGGCGAGGAACCCAGTGGCAAAACCCATATCGTCCTGAGCTGGCTGCTAGGTGATGTCACCGACCTGGAAGAGGCCCTGACGGCGCACCTGCTCGCCGGCGTACTGCTGGACAATAGCGCCTCACCCCTCATGAAACTGCTGGAGACCACCGATCTGGGCACTGCCCCCTCTCCGCTGGTGGGGCTGGATGATTCCCAGCGTGAACTGGTATTTGTCTGCGGTATTGAGGGCAGTGAACGGGAGCACGCCGACGAGTTCGAGAAACAGGTACTCGCAATACTGACAGAAGTTGCGCAAAACGGCATCCCCTACGAACAGGTTGCTGCCAGCTTGCACCAGTTGGAATTACAGCAGCGCGAGATTGGCGGCGACGGCTACCCCTATGGTTTGCAGCTGATCCTGACTGCCCTGACCGGCGCCACCCATCGCGGCGATGCCATCGGCCTGCTGAATATCGACACCACCCTGGAGAGGCTGCGCGAACAGATCAAGGACCCGACCTTTATTGCCGGCAAAGCCCGTGCACTGCTGCTGGAAAACCAGCACCGTGTGCGCCTGGTGCTGAGCCCCGATGACCAGCTGGCAACACGCCGCGCGCGGGCGGAAAAAGACCAGCTTGCGCAGATCAAATCGCGCCTCAGTGAAAGAGACCGAAGCCATATTATCGAGACCACCAGGGCGCTGGTAGACCGGCAAAACCGCGAGGACGATGCCTCAATCCTGCCAAAAGTTGGCGTTGAGGATATTCCCGCGGAACTGCCGGACGTAGAGGGTGAAAAGACCTCCTTGGGAGCGCAAAAACTGACCCGCTACAGCGCTGGTACCAACGGCCTTGTCTACCAGCAGATGGTGTGCGCCCTGCCGGAACTCAGTGAGGAGGAACACCAGCTGCTCCCCTACTACTGTCAAATCCTGAGTGAAGTTGGCCTGGGGGACAGAGACTACCTGCAAGTCCAGCAGTGGCAGACCCGCGTGGCCGGTGCACTGCACGGTTTCACCAGCAGCCGTACGGCCATCGACAACCTCGATACTCTATCCGGTCACTTTATCCTGTCCGGTAAAGCGCTGGCACGCAACCAGGGTGCACTGACCAACCTGATGCAGGCCACCATGGAGCAAGTGCGTTTCGATGAGTCCGCCCGCATCCGGGAATTACTGCAACAGACCCTGGCCCGCCGCGAGCAGAGCGTTGTCGACAGTGGCCACGCCCTCGCCATGGCCGCGGCCAGCGCGGGGTACAATCGCGCCGCTTTTGAGAGCCACGCCAGTGGCGGTCTGCTCGGTTTGCGCAACCTCAAGGGGCTGGTACGCGATCTCGAGCACAAAGCAGGGCTGCAGAAGCTCTCCATGCAGTTCCAGGCGATCCACCGGAAAATTCTTGCCGCACCACGCCAGTTCCTGTTGATTGGCGAGGCGGAAAAGCTCGACGACTTTAGCCAGGCCTTGTCGCCACTCACTGCCACCCCCACTGAAACGCCAGCCAATCCCGAGGCACCTTTTGAATACAAACACATACAGGCCCTTTGGATCGTCAACAGCCAGGTAAATTTCTGTGCCAAGGCGTATGCCACTGTTCCGCTATCCCATTCAGATGCAGCGCCGCTTTCCGTATTGGGTGGCTTTTTGCGCAATGGCTTCCTGCACCGCGCTATCCGCGAACGGGGGGGTGCCTATGGCAGTGGTGCGGCCCAGGATAGCAATATTGGTGTATTCCGCTTTTTCTCTTACCGCGACCCACGCCTGGGGGAAACCCTGGACGATTTTGATGCGTCCCTGAAGTGGCTGGCAGCGGGGAAGCACAAAGCCGAACAGGTGGAAGAAGCGATTCTCGGCGTCATCGGCGGTCTGGACAAGCCCGGCTCTCCCGCCGGAGAGGCCAAAAAGAATTTTCACTCCGCCCTGTACGGTCGCAGCCACGCAGTGCGCCAGGCGTTTCGCAAGCAGGTAACGGAGGTGACCCTGGCAGACCTGCAGCGGGTAGCCGCCACTTATCTGGACCCGAACAGAGCCAGCGTCGCCGTTGTTACCGGCCCCCAGGGCCGCAGTGGAGGCCTACAGCTGGGCCTGCTGGAAGAACAACTCTAGCAAAGGGTTGCCTCACTGGTGTTGGTGTTAGCTGAGGGCCAGCGCACTTGCGATAGCATTGGGCTCAACCCGGAGGATTTTCTCCAGCAGGAACCGGTGACCCCGGTTCTGAAGTTGAACTGCCCGGCCCAACCTGTCCCTGGAATAACCGGCAGCTTGTCCGTTACCCTGAGGGATATGTCCTTGAGTGGTTTGGGGCAGAGCTTTGGTTTGCCCGGACTCGCCCCCACCACCTGACAGGAAATACGTTGTAGAGGCGACCAACCACCCCCCTCCCCGCCATTGGACAAGCGCCAGGGAACACCTGGAGCAGCTAAAAGCTAATTGACTTGCAGTTTACTGGTTTCTAGGACACAAAAAAGCCGCTCACAGAAGAGCGGCAGTAAATGCGCAGGTTTTCAACTGAATCTATCTCCAACCCGGTCAGCTGAGCGTCGGGTCAAGCGCTAGAAATCGTAATTGAACGCCAATGCCAGGGTGCGCGGAGCGCCGTAAAAACCTGTTTGGAAAGGCGCGCCAAAATCATAACCGGCAATGCGGTAGGTTTTATCGCTGAGATTTTTACCGATCAGGCTGGCACTCCAGCTGCCTGATCCCGGGTAATAGGTTGCAGTGGCATCCACCAGGGTATAAGCCTTCTGATCGAGAATACCCGGCGCTTCAAAAATCTGCGTATCCGCACGGTAGGATACCGATGGATTGAACACCAGTTCGCCGTCGGCCATGGGGACAGACCAGTTCAACTGCACCATCGCTGTGGTATCTGGCGTATTCTGCATATCAAGTGTATCGGCGATATTTTCACCGCC
Source organism: Microbulbifer sp. 2205BS26-8 (assembly GCF_030731025.1). Classification (NCBI taxonomy): domain Bacteria; kingdom Pseudomonadati; phylum Pseudomonadota; class Gammaproteobacteria; order Cellvibrionales; family Microbulbiferaceae; genus Microbulbifer; species Microbulbifer sp. 2205BS26-8. Next base: position 47,796 of record NZ_JAVAMR010000007.1, read on the forward strand.
GCTCTGGAACTCGATAAATTTCGCATCAATTAGACCGAGGACCGCATTGGCCGTCAGGTTGTCCGTCACCGCCAAAGAAGCTTCCAGCTCGAGGCCCTGGATACGGGCCTCGCCGGCATTCAGCACCGCACTGGCAAAACCGCCACCGGGAACCAGCGTCTGGGTGGTAACCTGCATATCCGTGTAATCGGCCCGGAACAGGGCGCCGTTAAGGCGCAGGCGGTTGCCCAGCAAATCCAGCTTCCAACCCAATTCTGCACTGTCAACCGTTTCCGGGTCATAGCCGTCGACAGTTTCCGGGTTTACGCTCGCATCTCCGCGCATATCAAAACCACCGGATTTAAAGCCCGCGCTGTAGGACAGATACACCATGGCATTGTCACTGATCTGGTAGTCGATACCCATACGCGGAGAAAACTGGCCCCAGTCGTTCTCACCGGTGTAATCCGTCAAAGCCGCCAGAAAAACCGGATCGGGGGTATCGGCATAGTAAAGGGCATGGGAAAAATCACTGCCGAGTCCCAAGTAGTTACCCTTAAATACCGCTGCCTTTTTTTTGTCTCTGGTGTAGCGGCCGCCCAGATTCAAGTTCCACTGGTCTGCAAACTGCCAATTGTAGTGCGCATAGGCGGAAATACTCCGGGTATCCACCTTACCGGCCACTTTCTGGGTAAACCCGGCCGGCACCGCAAGATAGCCCAGCACTGCATCGAAAGCGCCGGAGGCGGTACCGTCATAGTAGTAAATACCACCCACCAGATCTGCGTTATCCCCCTGCCACAAGAACTGGAACTCCTGCGTAAACTGCTTGTCGTCGTAGATCGCAGGGACGTCAAACCAGGCACCCTGGGTGCTATCAAAATCGATCACAGTGTCAGTATTGCCCTCCCGCCTGGCAGTGATGGACTTCACAGTAATCGCGCTGGAAACCTCATACTCGACGGCCAGGGATACACCGGAGGTCTCGACCAGGTTATCGCTGGGCAAATTGGTCTCGGTATCATATACACTATCGAGGACCGGCTCACCGGCAAGGCCCGGACCAAAGCGGTGGCCGTGCTTGGAGGCGGACTTGTCCTTGGTGTGATCCGCGGCCAGGCGCACCCACAGCCTCTCACTCGGATTGATTTCCACAGATATGCGACCGCTCACAATATCCTTGTTGTACTGGTCTTCACCGGTAATCACATTTTCGCCAAAGCCATCGCGCTGAAATGTGGCAACAGCACCACTGACATAGACAGTATCCGATAGCGCGGTTTGCCCGGACACTTTCAGATCGCGCTGATTGTAACTGCCAAGGGCCGCGCTGAAGCTCAGTTCACTGTCACCGGTGAGGCGCTTGGTCACATATTTGACCGCACCGCCGATGGTATTTTTGCCGTACAGGGTGCCCTGGGGACCACGCAGCACTTCAATGGAAGCCACGTCATACAAATCCATCACGGCGCCCTGGGGGCGAGCGATATAAATGTCGTCGACATAAATACCAACACCCGGCTCGAAGCCCCATAGGGGGTCCTGCTGGCCAATACCGCGCACAAATGCCGTCAGCGTAGAATTGGTGCCTCGGCTGGTCTGCAAAGTGGTGTTGGGCGCAAGTTTTTGCAGGTCGGTAACATCGGTGACGCCATTTTGCTGTAGTGCATCCTCATCGAATGCACTCACGGCCACGGGCACCTCCTGCAGGGACTGTTGGCGTTTTTGTGCCGTCACGATAATTTCTTCCAGTACCGGTTCGGCAGAAGCGAAACTAACACCACTGGCCAGCAGAACGCCGGCAGCTAGCGGATTGAATTTGCTGTTGGGGCCCATGATCCTCTCCCTAAAGATCTAAATAATTCTTATTTCGGTATTGCTGTGATCTGCAGAATATACAACCGATCCTGAACTCCGACTCTACCGACTTGTAGCGTCCCTGCCTGCTAGACCAAGGTATGAGTTCAAACTGCTGTGAACAGGTGCCTTTGGTGGCGACAGGTAGTATATTGGCTCTCAACGCGCTCAAATAATGACCAAATCGGATGCCGTTGTGTTTAGCTTGTTGACTCTGGCTGTTTTGGGTCTGGCTTACCTGCTGCTGCTTTTCGCGGTGGCCTTTTGGGGAGACCGACTACCAGTCCGTCGTATAGGTTCCGTCAAACCCCTACTGCTTGCCCTGGCCGGCACCTATACCAGTGCCTGGATGTTTTTCGGCACCCCGGCGCAGGCTGTTGAAGACGGCTGGTTGCTGCCCCCCACGTTTGTTGGCGCTACCCTAATGATCGCTTTCGGCGCGCCCTTGCTGCGCCGCTTTGTCAAACTGACCAAGCAACAGGGCTGCACCTCTATCGCCGACTTTATCAGCGCCCAGTACGGCGGCTCGCAACTACTGGCGGCGGTGGTGGCGGCAGTCGCACTGGTGGCCGTATTGCCCTATCTGGCACTACAATTGCGTGCGATCAGTGACAGTTTCCTGCTGCTGACCGATGCCTCGGTATCTTTCACACCCACTATCACACTGGTGATCGGAGTTACCCTGGGCCTGTTCGCATTGATGTTCGGTACCCGCAATATCGACAGCGGAGCGCACCGCAACGGCATGCTGATGACCGTGGCGCTGGAGGCCCTGATAAAAATCCTCGCTTTTGTCGCTGTCGGCTACTATGCCACCCACCTGTTGTTCGATGGCCCCTGGGATCTTGCCCGCAGTGCACTCAACAGTGAGCGATTGCAACTGCTGGCAGCGAGCCGCCCGGCAGATACTGGCTTTTTTGCCACCATCGTGCTGGGTATGGCGGCCATGTTCTGTCTCCCGCGCCAGTTCCATATTCTGATGATCGAAAGCGACAGCGATAAGGATATCCACACGCTGCGCAAATTGATTCCATTCTACCTAGGTATACTGACCCTATTTATTGCTCCAGTGGGCTACGCTGGCTACCTGTGGCTGCCCGCTCACTACGATAACCCTGAGCGCTTCGTACTGGCTCTGCCGCTCGAAAGCGGGAATCCAGGCCTGGCACTCCTGGCGTTTATCGGTGGCCTGTCGGCCGGCGCCAGCATGATTATTGTCGCTACCATCGCCCTGTCCACCATGATTGCCAACACCATGGTGGTCCCCTGGTGGCTACAGCGGGCCCAGCAAACGCCGCAACAGGCGCCGCAGCAGGCCTTGGGGCATAACCTGCGCCGGGTGCGCCGCGTGATTATCGCCGGCATTATGGGCTGTGCCCTGTTGGTGAATGCCAGCATGGGGGCAGAGGTCCGCCTGGGCACTTTTGGATTGTTGTCGCTGGCACTGGTAGCGCAATTGGCCCCGGCCATGATTGCGAGCCTCTATTGGCGCCGGGCGCGCGCAGAGGGTGTTGTTGCAGGGCTACTCGCCGGTACCGCTGTGTGGACAGTCTCTCCTCTGGCAAATGCCCTGGGATACCCAGACCTCTTGGGCAGGGCGCTCGGTTTCAGCGCGCTCACCATCGGTTGTGTACTGGGCCTGGGCCTGAACACCCTACTTTTGTGGTTTGTATCCCAGTGGTACAACCACCATTCGACGACCACAGCCGCCCGTAACGAATCACCGGGCCAGTTGGATAAAAACGCCTTGTTTCGCCTGCTGGCGCGCTTTATCGGTGCCGATGCCGCGCATAAAACCTTTGCAGGGGTTAAAAACCGGCAAACTGGCGACAAAGCCCCCTTCACCCCGTACCGGGACATAACGGAAAAAGTACTCGCCGGTATTGTCGGCTCCTCCAGTGCACAGCGCCTGCTGCGGGAACTGGGCAGCGCGAAAGCGCCGGGTATCGATGCGGCGTCGGAGGTCTATCGATTTGGCCGCAGCCTGCTGCAGAGCAGTATCGACAATATTGAGCAGGGTATCAGCGTAATCGACGGCAACCTGAATCTGGTGGCCTGGAACGGCCGCTACCTGGCACTGTTTCACTACCCGGGGCCTTTGATTTATGTCGGCCAACCCGTCGCCGAGTTGGTGCGCTACAACGCCGAACGCGGTGAATGCGGCCCGGGCGCGGTCGAAGAGCACGTGCGCAAGCGGGTGGCGCATTTGCGCCGCGGCACCGCCTACAAGGTGCGCCGCTATCGCCGGGATGGCACGGTGCTGGAGATTCGCGGTATGCCATTGCCAGAGGGCGGCTTTGTCACCACTTACACGGATATTTCCGACTACGCACACGCAGTTCGGGAACTGGAAGACATCCGCAATTCCCTGGAACAGAAAGTGTCTCAGCGCACCGCAGAAATTGAACGGGTCAACCGCGATTTACAGGAGGCCATGGCCAGTAAAACCCGCTTCCTGGCTTCGGCGAGCCACGACCTGGTACAACCGCTCAATGCCAGCCGGTTGTTCTTGGACGCACTGGCTGGACACGACCTGGACAGTGACAGCCGCACCCTGGTGCACCGAACCGACGATGCCCTGCATGCAGCTGAACGCCTGATTACCGACATGCTGCAACTGGCGCGGATGGACGCCGGAGATATCAAGCCACAACTGCAGCCGCTCGCCCTCTCCAGTATTCTCGATGTGGCAGTGGCCGAGGCCCGTTTGCAGTTGCGCCAAAAAGCGGGGCCAACGCTCCAGCTGCGCTATCGCCCCAGCTCGTACTGGGTGGCCAGCGACCCGAACATGTTGCGCCGGGTGGTGCAGAATCTGTTGGAGAATGCAATCAAATATACCCGCCACGGCGGTATTCTGATCGGTTGCCGCACCCGTGGCGATCGCCTGTGCCTGGAAATCTGGGATACCGGCGTGGGCATTGCGCCAGAGCAGCAAAACGCTATCTTCGAAGAGTTTACCCGCCTGGGCGGTGCCAGTGAAGGGCACGGTTACGGCCTGGGTCTCGCCACCGTCAAGCGCCTGTGTCACCTGCTCAAAACCCCGCTGGCCCTGCGCTCGCGCGTGGGCCACGGCAGTGTCTTCAGGCTGAGCCTGACGAGAACCGGGGCGCTGCCCGGCCCCCCGGCGCTGGCAGTGACCGGTCCGGGGGCGGCGCAACCCATACACCTGCAGGTGCTGTGTATCGACAACGAACCGCGGGTACTGCAGGCCATGCAGGCGCTGTTGCAGGGGTGGGGTTGCGCGATCCGGGTCAGCACGGGCCGACAGACCCGGGACTTGACCCTGCCAGATGTTATGCTGATGGACTACCATCTCGACGATGCCACCAACGGCATCGCCCTGGCCCGGCAGTTGTTCGTGCAATGGGGAGGCGGCTGCCCTTGTGTCGTGATCTCCGCTGAGAATACCGACCAGGTGCGTACCCGCGCCCAGCACGCTGGATTTTACTTTCTGCAAAAACCCATCCAGCCCGCCGCGCTGCGCGCTTTGCTGAGTAGCATCGCCCAGCAAAGCATTCCTACCAAGGTCGAATAGTGGGCGCACAGCGGGTGCGCTAGCGTATGGTCTGAGGCCACAACAACCACTATAACCACAAGCGCGGCACGCTTTGCACTGTGAATAGCCTATGAGAAAAATTATTGTAGAAGCCTTGATGTTCAGCGCCTACGCGCTGTTTGCGGCGAGTTGGGTGGCCGGGGCCATCCTCACACCAGAAATTCAGCAGTCGTTTGCCCAGGAGGGTCTCGCCAACGCCAGTTGGGGCAGCAATGCCATTACTCTGGCAAAGATTCTCGGCAACCTGGCCGCTGCCATGGTGCTGGTCAAACTCGGCATTCGCTATGCGTTCACCACCGCCATTTTGCTGATTGCCGCCGGCGGCCTGGGGGCCTTTGCGGACAGTTACAACGGTTGGTTACTATCCCGATTGGCCCTTGGACTCGGGGGTGCCCTGGCGATTGTGTATTTTAATCCGGTGGTCCTGCACTACTTCAGGCCCAGCGAACGCCCGGTGGTGAACGGAATAAACGCCGCTGCGTTCAATACCGGAAATTTGCTCGCGTTGCTGACAACCAGCATCCTGTTGCCATGGCTTGGCAGCTGGGAAAACCTGATACTGCTCTACGGTGCCATGGTCGCCAGCCTCGCGCTCCTCTGGTGGCTCTGCGCCGAGTCCATTCCCCTGGCCGGCAACAGCGCGGATTCCGTACAGACGCGACCCTACCGTCTGCGCGAAGGGCTGACAGATCCTTTCAACTGGTGGCTGCCGCTGGCCTACTGTGGCGTACTTTTCTGCTATATCGCCGTGTTTGCGCTCTTTCCACTGCTCGATACCTTCGCGGTACAGAGCACCCACTTGTCCGCGGTAATGATAGCCACAGGGATGGTGGGTACTGTGGCCGGTATCGTCACCACCAAGCGTCTGCCGATGCGACTGCCGGTGATTCGCGCCAGTGGCGCTGCACTGACGCTCAGTGCAACGGCAATGATTGTCACCAGCTCTCCCACCATTGCCTATAGCGCCGCGGCAATGGCAGGCTTTTTTATGTTTCTGCCGATGACGGCTCTGGTCACCCTGCCCCAGGAGCTACCGGGCATGACTCCTGCGCGCATCACTGTCATCTTCGGGATGTTCTGGTCCATTGCTTACGGTATCGAAACTTTGTTGATGTGGGGCGCGACCACTATTGCAGATGTCAGCGGAATAGCCGCCAGCGCTGCCTGGATCGCCGTAGTCTGCTCAGCATCGTTATTTGCTGTCTCCTTCAAACTGCCGGAGACAAGAACCGCCGCCAACACCGAGAGAAGCGTCAATGCCAACACTTGATCCGACCCTGGCAGAATGGTTGCCAAAAATTCACACTCTGGCCGAGCAAGCAAAGGCAGCGGGAATAGAGCCGACCCCAATCAGTGCACGCGAGGGTCTCGCCAGCCTCACGCGCCAGTTTGTCGACGCTGGACCCGACATGACAATCAAGGACTTTGTGATTCCCGGTGGCGCCTATCAGGTGCCGGTGCGCACCTTCTTACCACAGCAGGCCAGCGGTGGTCCTGCCATCGTCTATGTGCACGGTGGCGGTCATATGGCGGGCAGCGTGACTGTGTACGACCCGATCTGCCGCCGTATCGCCGAAATCTGCCAGCGCTGCGTGGTTTCCGTTGAATATCGGCGCTCGCCAGAAAACCCCTACCCCGCAGGCCTCGCCGATCTGAATCAGGTGCTGGAAAACTTTGCTCCGACACTGTCAAACAGGGACATTGCCCACAACAGCCAAGTGATTTTAATGGGGGATTCCGCTGGCGGTGCGCTCTGTGCCACCCTGTGTGCTCGCTACCAGCACCGCGCCGACTCACCGATCCTCGGTCAGATCCTGGTGTATCCCAGCCTGGACTACACCATGGGCCACCAGTCTTACACCGAAAACGGCCGTGGCCATCTGCTGGAAGTGGAAAAGATCCGCTGGTATTTCCAAAACTATTTCAGTCGGGGAGAAGAGCGGGTGCAGGCATCACCGCTGTCTATGCCGGTGAGTACGGGGCTGCCCCCCACCCTGGTATTCACTGCACAGTTTGACCCCCTGCGCGACGAAGGGCATGCGTATGTGGAAAAGCTCCGGGCTGCCGGCGCGCAGGCCTGGCTGCACAACTTCGATGACATGATTCACGCTTTTCTAAATCTGGAGCAACTGGCACCCAGCGCGTGCAGTACCCTCTACCAGCGTACTGCCGATTTTATCACCCAGTTGCTCTCAGACCAGTAACAGATTCCCGTAGGCCTTCATTGTCTGTTGGCGTCTGTCTGCTTGCCAGGTAAAGGTTTACCGAGGCTCTGTGCCTCGCGGATAAGTTGCTTGCGGTCGCGCAGGCCCGTCTTGCGCAGGATGGCGGTGACATGGCTCTTCACCGTGGGCTCGGTAATCCCCAGTTCAAAGGCAATTTGCTTGTTCAACATGCCCCGGGCGATCATCTGAAAGATACGCAGCTGTTGCGGCGTTAGTCCCTGCAGTCGCTCAATCAGTGTACTGTGTAGCTGCGCTGCCAACAGCTCCTCAGCAAACCAGGTTTCGCCTCGCAGAACCGCCCTGATGCAGTTTTGGATTTCCAGCGGCTGTGCGGTTTTGGAGAGAAAGCCCACTGCACCGAATTGTGCAGCACCCGCTATACTTTCGGCACTGTCACTGCCAGACACCACCACCACCGGCACCTGCGGGTACTCTTTGCGAATTCGTGCCAGGCCATTGTAGCCATCGCTGCCGGGCATATTTAAATCTAGCAGAAGCAGATCGAGATCCGCTTGTCGAGCGAGTGCCGCCAGGGTAGATTCCAGATCGACACTCTCGATCAGTTTCGCGTCGCTGGCATGCTGCAATGTGGCGAACAGAGCACTGCGATAAAGTGGGTGATCATCCGCAATCAGAATGGTACTGCTCATCGCCAGAAACCGGGGGTTATTGTCTGGCTTCAGTCTACTGAGCTGTCCAGCCTCCGTCCACCGGCAGGGCAATGCCGGTCATGGTGGCTGCGGCATCGGACAGCAGAAAGACCACAAGCTGTCCGATCGCCGCAGGTTGTGTCGCCACAGGCAGCGGCTGCTTCTCTCCCACAAGAGCCATTTTGGCCCTCTCGATATCGATACCCTGCGCCTGGGCAATGGCTTGAATCTGCGGCTCAATCAGGGGCGTTTCCACCCAGCCGGGGCAAATCGCATTGACGGTTACCCCGGCCTTCGCGGACTCCAGGGCGAGCACTTTGGTGAGTCCTACCAAGCCGTGTTTGGCTGCGCAATAGGCGGCTTTCTTATTGGAAGCCACCAGGCCATGTACCGATGCAATATTGATAATACGGCCCCAGCCGACCGCCAGCATCGCCGGCAGCACCTGTTGACTCAAATAGAAAGGGGCATTCAGATTGACGGCAATAAGGCTGTCCCAACGCGCTTGTGGAAAATCCACCGCTGCTGATGTGTATTGAATGCCGGCGTTGTTCACCAGCACATCCACACTGCCGCCGAACTCCTGAGTGGCCACTACCAATTCGGTGCATCCCCGCAGAGTGCTGAGATCAGCATTGCTGAATCCACAGTCAACAGCAAATTCCCGCGTGAAATCGGCTGCAAGGTCAGCACCGGCACCGGCATCCAACAGGCCGTGCAACATGATCCGGTAGCCACTACCTGCCAACTCCCGCGCCACACCCAGCCCAATGCCACTGGTAGAACCGGTCACCAGGGCCAGCTTGCAGGAGTGATCACCTTCAGACACTACAATTCTCCGTTTCAACTTGGTCAGTCGAAATTGATCCTAGCAAGGAGCAAATAGCCCGTCTGTATGACCAAGGTATGAGGCTTATGGCAAACACTTCAACAATAAAAAATACCGGGTCCCAGTGGAGATACCGCCTTCCATCTGCTCAGATGCCGATATGGTTTGCAGGCCGCTTAAGGGGGCATCTCTCTCATTGGAAAGGGTTCTCGGCAGCTTCCCTGCAGACAGCAGCAGGGAGCCTGGTCTGTGGTGTTACAGCCTGCAATCACTTTTGCTGAACTCTCCCAGCGAGATCATTTCTGAGGGGGGAGTCACCCAAAAAACTACGGGGCGATCTCAGCAGAAACCTGCGGCACACGGCGCTCACGATTTGCGGAAACTGCCTCGGCATCGGGAACACGCCCTTTACCTTCCTCTGTCATCTCCTTCGCTTCAACCGGTTCGATGTGTGTTTTATCAATGTGCCCAGCGTTGGTGCGCTTGGCACGTTTGTTGTTTCGCTGGAAGAAGTCTCCGAGATAATTGGCATAGTCAATGCTAACCGAATCCACATGGGCACCACTGGCATCGACACCGCCGGACCAGGTGTGTCCCAGACCATAGAACCAGAGCATGGAGACACGTCCATCCTGCCATACATGTTCATCGGCCGTGTGACCGGGTGCGTCACTAAGGAGGTTGGAGCCGCGCAACTGCTTCACCCCATATACCTTGGCCATACCGTTGGCATTTTGTGTGTTGTAGCAAGCATTCACCACAGTATCCTCAGCGCCATGGCCTATGCTGGCAATCTGGGTATCCAAATGGCTGGCGTAATTGCCGGCATAATTGCGACAGCGACTGGCAACGTCGGCGCGCTCACAGTTGCCAATGGCCCCACTGGCACTGGTACCAATACTGGGCCCGGCACTGGCGCCAAAACCTGCAAAAATATCTGGAGCAATACAGGCGGCGGTGTTGGCAAAGACCGCTCCGGAAGAAAGGCCCGCGATATACACCTGGCTTGGATCGATATTGTGTGCGGCTTCGCCAGATAAGGCGGTGGCCAGACTAATCAGATTGGCGTAGTCACCGTGGCTGCGGGTACGTGGCTCCTGCCAGTAAGACCAACAGCCAAAACCCGCTTTGTTTGCCGCATCCGGCACGGCGATCGCCATACCGTGGTTTTCCGCTGTTTCCTCCAGCTTCGCTGTCAAAAATGCATCGATAGATTGACTACAGCCATGTAGAAGGATCAGCAGCGCTTTGCCGTTACCGATGACCGAGGTGCTATCCGGAATAAACACATGCACCCGCTCAAAGCCACCTATGGCCACGTTTTGCTGCCAGGAACCAGCCATCACCGGGGTACCGCCAAAAACCGTAAACAGCATACTGAGCAAAAAAATTGATAGCTGCTTGACCGGGTGTTCAGAAAACATTACTGGCGCCTCTTTGTGGTATAGTGAGTGGGTGAAAACTGCACTGCCTGTATGCCACTCTCCTCACAGACAGTCAACCACTGGTCAACATAAAAGCTGTGTATTACAGACACAACTAGACTTAGGTCGGAGAAATCTTTTAGACACAGACACCGCCCGGATAAGAGCAACAACCCGATCAACCCAGGCCGATGAATAGGGGGTGCGCCGGCGGCTTTTTTAATTCACTTCCCCGGCAAATGTTTGCAGTGATATCAGAATATGCTCGAGAAGACCCCTTCAAGACACTTTCCCCCACTGTTCCAGCACTCTCTGCCAACGTTTGTGATTCAATACGATAAACTCTCCGTTACACAAAATGCAGTGCTGAAAACCACGGTCCTTTTTACATTGAAACAGCACCAGAACCGCCGGGCCCTGGGGATAAAATTGTCTTCCATTGCTCTCTTTGTTGGTGATCGCATTGATTTGCTTGGTATCATTGCAACACTGTCTTGACGGGTTGTTGCAGCCTTCCATAAGTACATAGAAATATCCGATGAGTAAACACGACAATCTTTACGCAAACCCGCTGAGGCAAGTGGCTGGTTTTGAGTTTGACCGCCAGGTTGTGGACGTTTTCCCGGATATGATCAAACGCTCAGTACCCGGCTACGCTACCATTGTAGCCATGATCGGTACCCTGGCAGAACGCTACGCCCAGGTGGGCAGTCGCTGCTACGACCTGGGCAGTTCCCTGTGCGCAGCCACCCTTGCCATGCGCCATCACATCCCAGCAGCAAATTGTGAAATTATCGCCGTGGACAATTCCTCCGCAATGGTGGCGCAGGCCCGCGCTGTGCTCGCCGCAGACAGCGGAGAAATTCCGGTACAACTTATCTGCAGCGATCTGCAAACGGTTGCCATTGAAAACGCCTCGGTGGTGGTGCTGAATTTCACCCTGCAGTTTATCCCGCTGACAAAGCGCCGGCTGATCCTTCAGAAAATCTATGACGGCCTGCGACCGGGGGGGATTGTGATTCTCTCAGAGAAGGTGCACTTTTCCGATAAAACACACAATGCACTGATGATTGAGCTGCATCACGCCTTTAAGGCCGCCAACGGCTACAGTACCCTGGAGATTGCGCAAAAGCGCTCATCCCTGGAAAACATCCTGGTTCCAGAAACTTTGGCTACCCACCGCGGGCGCCTGAAGGACATTGGTTTTTCCAGCGTAGATGTCTGGTTCCAGTGCTTTAATTTTGCCTCTTTACTGGCTTTTAAGGGCAAGCCCGAAGAGTAAGTATTTCTGTGATTGACTACACACGTCTCTATCAAGGCCTGCAACATATCCCGGCCCTGCGCGCCTGGCTGTCACAACTACCGCAACAGGTCGCTGAGGGTCTGAGCCCGAAGCGCTGGGGCGACCTGCCCGATTGGCGCTCGGCATTGGAAGCTCTACCGGATATAGCGCCCTCGAGTATTCAATTGAATCACCGGATATGCGCCGGCAACGCGGCCGATGCCAGTGCCGAGCAACTGCAATTGCTGGAAGCGGGGCTGAAAAAACTCCACCCCTGGCGCAAAGGCCCCTGGGATCTGTTTGGCGTATCTATTGATACGGAGTGGCGATCCGATTGGAAGTGGGATCGTGTGCAGCCGCACCTGGCCCCGCTCAAAAACAGGCTGGTGCTGGATGTGGGGTGCGGCAATGGCTATCACTGCTGGCGGGCCTACGGTGCCGGTGCGCGCCGGGTGATCGGAATAGATCCCTCGGCCAAGTCTGTTGCGCAGTTTTACGCCCTGAAAAAATATCTGGGAAATGAAAAACCGGTGGACCTGCTGCCACTGGGTATTGAGGTGCTGCCGGAAAACCTGCATGCCTTCGACACCACTTTCTCCATGGGGGTACTCTACCACCGGCGTTCGCCCATGGATCATCTGCGCGATCTGCGCGGGACCCTGCGCCCAGGGGGACAGTTGGTGCTGGAAACTCTGGTGATCGATGGCAAACTGGGAGACTGCCTGGTACCCGAAGGGCGCTATGCAAAAATGCGCAACGTATGGTTTTGCCCCAGTTGTGCAACTCTGGAGAGCTGGCTGCGCAAGTGCGGCTTCGACAACCCCAGAACCGTGGACCTGAGCACTACCACTACTGAAGAGCAGCGGCGCACCAACTGGATGCGTTTTGAATCCCTGGCGGATTTTCTCGATCCGCAATCACCAGGTAAGACCATTGAGGGTCATCCTGCGCCTAAACGCGCCGTTCTGGTCGCGAAAGTACCGTAACTTCTCTTACACCATGGCTCTGTGTATTCATAAATCCGGAAAAACCCCCTATTAGTAGAATATTATACGGAATAGCCGCTGTGATCTTGATTATTGCCCTCCCTGCGGCAAAGCTCGCCCCCAAACCGTGCAACAATGCCCTCAGGAAAGGCTGCCAATCAGTGCAGCCCGGCGCAGAGTATCTCTATGAGTATTAGTGTTTTCGAGCTCTTTAAAATCGGCGTGGGCCCCTCCAGTTCCCACACGGTGGGCCCCATGATCGCTGCCCGCCAGTTTGTACGGGATCTGCGCGCCCGCGGACAACTGTCCCAGACTGATCGCGTACAGATACACCTTTACGGCTCCCTGGCCCTCACCGGTATAGGGCATGGCACCGACATGGCAGTATTGATGGGACTGCTGGGTCAATCTCCTGATACCATCGATGTAAACAGCATTGATGAACGATTGGCTGCGATCCAGCAGACATCTGCCCTGCTACTGTACAATGACCACAAGATAGAATTCGTTCGCGAACGCGACCTGACTTTCCACACCGAAGCATTTCTGCCCCAACACTCCAACGGTATGACCTGCCAGGCTTACTCGGGCTCAGAGCGGTTATTTGAGCGCAGCTACTTTTCTATCGGCGGCGGCTTTGTGTTGTCTGAAGAGGATTTTGCCCACAGAGAGGAAATCGCTACCCTGCTGCCCTATGACTTTCACAACGCCGAGCAGCTGATGAAGATCTGCACACAGCACGGCTGGACCATTGCCGATCTGGCCATGGAAAACGAGAAGGCATTTCACAGTGAGCAGGCGGTGAGTGACCGCTTGTGGAATATCTGGAAGGTGATGGATGCCTCTATCGAGCGGGGCTGTCATCAACAGGGCATTCTGCCCGGGGGTCTGGACGTGCCACGTCGCGCAGCCGAACTTTATCAGGAACTGAGTAAACAGCCCACGGAGGAACGCAATCAGGGACTGGCCATCCTCGATTGGGTCAGCCTGTTTGCCCTTGCGGTTAACGAGGAAAATGCCGCACGCGGACGCATTGTTACCGCCCCCACCAATGGGGCTGCAGGGGTCATTCCCGCTGTCATCGCTTACTATGTGAAGTTTGTGCACGATGCCGACAAACACGGTGCACTGAAGAATCAGGTGGTGAAATTCCTCCTGACCGCCGGTGCCATTGGTATGCTGTACAAGAAAAATGCCTCCATTTCCGCTGCAGAAGTGGGTTGCCAGGGAGAGATTGGCGTGGCCTGTTCCATGGCCTCCGCCGGCCTCGCAGCCGTGCAAGGCGGCAGCAACCAGCAGATCGAGAACGCGGCGGAAATCGGCATGGAACACAATCTGGGGCTTACCTGCGACCCTATCGGCGGGCTTGTCCAGATACCCTGTATTGAACGCAACACCATGGGCGCGGTAAAAGCCATTAACGCTGCACGCCTCGCACTGCGCGGTGACGGCGAGCATATAGTCCCTCTCGACAGCGTGATTGAAACCATGCACCAGACCGGTATCGATATGCAGAACAAGTACAAGGAAACCGCTCTGGGAGGCCTTGCGGTCAACGCCGTGAACTGTTAATACAATCTCCCTACTCTACGGGTTACCCTGGCACTTGATACAGTCTCAGCATTTACTTGGTGCCACCTTGTGGGGATCTTTCAGTTTCGGTGGTGTCGCATTGCCGCCGTGCTGATGCAACCATTTACAAGCGTGAATAATATCATCCGCCAAGCCTTCAACGGCATTGTAATTGAGATGCGGGCGCACCACGATGCGCAAGGAGTTTACTGACTGTGCATCGGGAGGCATGGCATAGGCAGACAGCACCCAGCCGCGCTCGCGCACCTTGTCGGATATATCGTACTCATTGAAATTGGTATACTTTCCATTCAAGGTCATGGCCACTACGGGGATGCGCTGGGTCTTATTCATGATCTCGAAATATCCACTATCCACAAGGCGATTGCGCAGGTGCTGGGCATTCTCCAGAGTGTGCAGCATGATATCCCGATATCCCTTGAAGCCCAGGCGGATAAAATTGTAGTACTGGTAGGCGACGGTGGAAGCATTGCGGCTGAAATTCAAGGTGGCCGTCGGCATTTCACCGCCCAGATAATTCACATAGAACATCAGCTCCTCATCGAAAACGGAGCGCTCGCGAAAAATCACCCAACCGAGCCCCGGCGGCACCAGCCCGAACTTGTGGCCGGATGCATTAATGGATTTCACCCTTGGCAGGCGGAAATCCCAATGGTAATCGGGGTATAAAAACGGGTTTACAAATCCGCCGGAAGCGCCGTCAATATGCATGGGGATATCGTGCCCGGTGTTTTCGTGATGGCGATCCAGCCAATTGTGAATAGCACGAAAGGCATCGTCCTCACCGGTAAAGGTCTGCCCGGCAATGGCCACTACCGCGATGGTATTTTCATCCACCAGTTGATCAAGATGCGCACTGGTAAAACGGTAATGCCCCGGCCTCAAGGGGGCTATGCGCGGCTCCACATCAAAGTAGCGCATAAATTTTTCCCACACGATCTGTACATTGGCACCGGTCACCAGATTGGGCCTGGAGCCGTCTTTGCCCATTTTTTGCCGGCCTTTACGCCAGTTCCACTTGTGGGCCAAACCCGCCAGCATACAGGCCTCTGAGGAGCCAATGGTGGCAGCACCGTATGGCTCCACACCCCCGGGGCCGTTCCACAACTGGTGCAACCAACGCACCATGCGCGTTTCCATGGCAAACAGCTGAGGATACATATCGTGATCGATGTAGTTTTTCAGATAGTGATCCTTTGCCACTGCAAAAGATTCGGGCTCGGTAAAGGTGGTCACAAACGAAGATAAGTTCATCGCCGGTTTGGCATCGGACCAGGTCTCGCTGGTGACAATGGATTCGGCGGCATAGGCAGAGATACTATCTCTGGGAAAATGATTTTCTGGAATATCCTCATTGTATTCATCAAAGAACAGATCAAACGGGGATTTCTGTTTCATGACCACACTCCTTGTCGCGCTTCGACGCCGCAAAAAACCCTCGGTAAAGCCCCCTCATCGCATCGGGAAAGTGGATATGGACTCAATAGCAGAAACAGCTTGTCCACAATTCCCGTTTCTAGGCGCTGAGCAAGATGGGTTCCGGAATCTGTCACACACCTCATCTTGGCAAAAGATGAAAAAATAGGTGACCTTTGGCCGCCCCTTTACCTAGTACTACCTGCCAGTGTAGATAAATCAGGACAGGACATGGTTATGGAAAAAGCACGAATGACGGTCGTGCCCCGGTAAACTTTCTCTGGGGAAGGAGTTCGTTTTCACAAATACGGGCAAACTGTCTAGGGTCAACCACCAGACACAAGGAACGCGTTCAACTCGGTATGCCATGTTTGGTATAGATATCAAAACGTCCGGATTTTCCCTGCAACAAAAGGCTGGGGTTTTTTCCGGCCAGGCAAGGCGCCAGCCTGGGGCGTTTGACCACGGTACGGTAGTAGCAGGCTTTGAAAGCAGGTTCTAACAACTGATCCGCGTCCTTGTCCACACCCACCAGATAGTGGAATGCCGCCATTTCTTTCTTTACTTTCGCACTCTTGCCCCCCAATGGGAACATGGGGTCCAGATAGACAACCTGCCAGGAATCCTCGTCCTGCTGGGTCAGCCAGTCCACTGCGGAAATGGTGTCATCAACCAGGCACAAACGTCCGGCAGCCGGGACCAACTCGGTGTCGGCTGCTGCCGCCTGCTGCAATCGCCGCAGGCCATCTTGCAACAACAGGCGCACCACCGGGTTGCGCTCGAGCATCCACACCTCACACCCCAGTGTCGCCAGTACAAAGGCATCGCGCCCGAGTCCGGCAGTAGCATCCAATACACGTGGGTAAAAACCCGGACGCAAACCAATGGCCCTGGCAACCGGCTGCGCCCTGCCACCACCAAATCTGCGCCGGTGCGCCAGGGCACCCCCCACAAAATCCACAGCGACAGGCCCCGGCGCCTGGCGACCGGTAGCACACAGTTCCAAGCGCTCGCCACAGCGCAAAACCTGGGAAAAGTCGCCTATTTCCCGAGGGTCTGTAACGCCCAGGCAGGGAAAATCGAGCTGACTGGACAACTGTTCGGCAGCGGGGAGGTGTTCTGGGGTCGCTGCAATCAAAGCCATTGCCGGATTCATCGGCACTCCGTGCAATAGTCAAAAAAGCAGCCTATGCTAGCCCGGATTTTCCAGCCATTCCAGGGCCTGGGAATACGCATTCAGCGAAAAGGGCCGCACTTCGGCACTGACGAAATGGCAGACTAGGCTCGGCATAAAACTCAGGACGGGATTGTCGGATAATACGGCTATTTTCTGGATATGCCTATGGTGGTCGTGCACAAAACGGAAGTGCGAAATCAGCGCGACAAAACTCTCCCAGCCAGCAAAATCCTGGGCATTGATCAGCAGCCCCTCGATCCTGCCCTGCTCCGTGATGACCGGATCTATCTGGGCTGCAAGCTGCTGAAAATCTTCCGCAGAAAATTTTCCTACAGGTTTGACTTCGAGTATCTCGTGTTCCCGGCACCACTTATGTTCAATCATGATCCCACAACGGGCAAGGGCCGCCTCTGCCGGCAGCCCACGCGCTTTGCAATGTTTTGCTATCCCTGCCTGGGTTGATTTGAACCCAATTTCACAACTTGTACAATCCCGGTACCGCTTGCCGAAGATGACCGCTTCCAAAGCTCAGCGCGCAACAAGTGCCCTACTCGGCAGAAGCCCCTTCAACAACCTTGTCAGCCTTTTTGCCCGTAGCCGTACTGTCTGTCGAATTGCCACTGTTGCCGGTGGCAGTCTGAGGGGGTTTGCCACCCACACCGGTGGATGTCGGCCTGCTGGCATCAGGCTGTCCAGCGACCGGTTTTGTAGCTGCGGCACCAGAGCCCGGATCGGTAGTGTTACTGGCTCCAGGGGGATTGGGGTTTGTCTGATCCGGCTCCTGTGGCGTTTGCATGTCCGGGTTACCCATACCATCAGGAGGCGTAGGCGCGTCGTTGGGAGGGGGTGTATCGCTATCATCACCACTATCCGATGGTGTCGAGTTGTCATTCATCTGCTCGCTTTGCGGCTGATTCATCGAGTCATAGGCGTCTTTTGCCTTGTGCTCACCACCACGCGAAATAAAATAACCGATAATCAGTAACAAGATGATCAGTGGTATCAGTAGTTTCTTCATATTGCGACCTCTCGACGCCAGCCAAAATCAGAAAAAATACCTGTCGCAAGGCCAGCCGGTCATGCAATTTACAGGCGGCGGACAGCGTTGGCAGCTGTGCGTCGCTGGCCCTGCATCCCTGCGGTAAAACCTGTGGCCTAAGCCTTTTTGGCGCCAGAAGGCAGCGTTAGATCATCCGATAAAACAACGCACCTTCTCTAAAGAAGGTGACGCCAATACTGATAAGAATAACCCGGCATTTGCGTTCTTCAAGGAATCGGCCCCCTTTATTAGAGGTTGGATTGCTGTAAGTGTGGGTAGATTTAAAACCGGAGATTATATCAACCGGGCAAATAGCGGATTGTGAAAACCAAGCCGCTAAGTGGTATGTCCCAACTGACCCGGAGTGAGTGGGCGCCTATGGACCCAACACCCCCCGGGGCAATTTCGCCAGAACTTTGCCCGTTGAGAGCAGGGTTGATCCCGAGCGGTCAAGTCACTGAGTATTGCCAGCAGCGTCGCCGCATCAGACTCTGCCACAGCCGCCTCGCAACTGAGCAGCTGCAACCTGCCGTAGGCATCGCGACCGGCAAAGATCAAGTAACGCTCCCCTACTTCCAATTTCCTGTCGCAGTACTCCAGTCCGAGACGGAAAGTGATCTGCTCGGCAACCGCACCCTTCCACACCCGACTGGGCGCAGCCGAATACACATAACCCGAAATCGCAGTAACCCCTGGCGCTGAAAGGGCACTGTCTACATCACGGTGGATATCGATCACCTCCACCTGTGCCACTACCGCCGCCCCGGCAAACTGCGCTTCCAGGTGAGTGACGGTTTGCGAAAACGCCGCTTCACCCTCGTCTTGCCAGGCAAGGGCCAGTGTGGCGAACCATGCGGGAAGAAAAGACACCAGACACAGGGTGGTGTTTACAGACCGACGGCGGCTCACGGTTATTCTCCATTATTGCTGCAGTGGCTGACCTACAGACAACAAGATCGGGCAACAGCACCTTGGTGATTGTTTCTGTAAAAACATTGAGCAGCTCAAAAGAGTGCCTTGACCGGCCAAAACCGGTCCTTAAATCTACACAGCTCCACACAATTGAGTTGCTCTTTAAGGCCAAGCAATCAAAAAATCACCGAAGCTCAGGATATTTACCTGTCGGGATATAAAGGGCACCGGATGCCCTTTCGCGAAGATTTCCTGTCCGTTCACGGCGCAAATGCGGCTGTATCAGTGACAGTATGGCACCCTAACCGGCCGTGTGGATCACAGTGGCAGGAGCTCCAGCTCTACGCGGCGGTTGGCCTGACGCCCGGCCTCCGAGTCGTTGCCGGCCAGCGGGTAGCGCTCACCATAACCAATGGCCTGCAAACGGCCAGGGGCGAGGCCATTGCGACTGAAAAAGCCCGCCACCGAATCAGCCCGCTGCTCACTCAACGTCTGGTTATAGACATCTGAACCGGTGCTATCGGTGTGGCCGCTGACGCGGATCGCGGTTTTGTCAAACTCCTGAAGAACCACGGTGACCGAATCCAGGGTATCGTAAAAACCCGGGCGGATATCAGAGCGGTTGGTAGCAAAAGTGATATTACCCGGCATGATCAGACGGATATTGTCGCCTTCGCGCTGTACACGTACACCTGTGCCCTCCAGACGCTGTCGCAGAGCCATCTCCTGCTGATCCATATAATAACCAATGCCACCGCCAATAGCTGCACCACCCAGCGCACCGGTGAGCGCACCCTTGCGGCGATCTTTTTTACTCGCGGTCGCCGCACCGATAATGGCACCCGTGAGTGCACCGATGCCGGCCCCCTTTGAGGCATTACTGGTTTTGCTTTCTCCGGTGTAAGGGTCCAAAGTGGAACAACCCACCAGTGATCCCAAAGCCAGAATTGCTACCCAATGTTTCATTATTGGTTCTCCTAACACACTTTTACTTTAGGGGTATCGGGATGCGCTGAGCACAGCGCCCCTGCACAGTCCCGGGAGTATCCAGCACGCAAGCTGACTGGCGGCTGAATCCATCCAATGAAATTATGCAAAGACTACGGTGAAGTCATCGCCGGTTCTACTAACCAGTCCCCATTGCACATCATAAATCACGCCAAAATTGTACTATCGTACAGATTTCCTGAATAGAAAGCCGTCAAACCCTTTTCTTCCACAAGTTCTGTGGATAACTCTGTGAATTAATAAACAAAGGGCAGCGATAAACGGCATAAACTCTTGCTCACAGCATTTTGCACATTTTTTAAACTTTTTATTTTTACTTTTAAAAACAATAAGTTATAAAAAATAAAACAAAAAAGTGACAATTGTATTCCAACACTTTGAGACGTCACTTTCCCCTCATAAGCATGTGGAAAAGTTTGTCAATACCTCTGGCGCGAGAGGACAAACATTGCTTAGACACTTTTGAACTTAGGCTCCCGGCTAAGTGGCACCAGACCCATTATGTTTTCTTATACGCCAGCAAGGGCAGTTAGCGATACAGGGGACAGTCGCTGGAACTGGGACAGCTTCATGCACGCCAAGCCACATTTACAGGTCAAACCGACCGCTGAATGTCTTTGGACTGCCAGGTTGACTAATAGTGCGGCGGCTTGTCATCCGAGGACCTGGTACCCCCCGGTAATACACCGCTGATTGCACTGTACTTCTGCGACAACTCACGCATATGCAGCAAAAGGCGGCGGATATCGGCATCCTGCCTGGTAATCACATCATTCAACTGGGCGATCGTATCTTCCTGAAATGTCAGCCGGGCCTCCAGTTCATCCATGCGCTCGGACAGTTTCATAAGAGCCTCTGTCATGACAGCAAACCGTACAGTGCACGCACCAAACCCACCGCGCGCCGATCCATAAACAGGCTCTGCCCCAGGCGCGTGGTGATATAACCCAGACCCAGCCCTCGCTCCGGATCGGCGAAACCAACGCTACCGCCGGCACCCGGATGACCGAACCCCCGTGCTCCACCGAAACGCAAATCCGCCGCTTCACCACTCAGAATGAATCCGCAACCGAAGCGAACCTCGGCCTGCAGTATCTTGTCATGGCCACAACTCTGCTCACGCGACGCCTCTGATACCCACTCTCGCGACAAGGTGGTCGGGGTTTTCTGGGCCAGGTCACCGTAAAACGCTGCCAAGTCCCGGGCACTGAAATGCCCATTGGCCGCGGGAATCAATGCACTGCGCCACTCGGGACTGTTGGTGCCCATCACCAGACTCACAGGGTTGCCGAATGCCATGGCCACGGGACCCTTACGATCTTCCTTGATTGCCCGGCCTATGGCGTTTTCCCGCAGCTCCGGCAGAGGTTGCTTCAATGGGGCCACATCGGCAATACGGAGTGAACGGTGGCCATTGGCACCAAACCCACCATCAAGATCCAGCGGGTTGGCCAGTGATTCCCGATAGAGTTCTGTCAGGGGTTTTTGCGCAACCCTTTCAATCAGTCCGCCCAGGCCCCAGCCATACAAAAAAGGGGCATAACCCTGCTGGCTGCCCGGCGGCCACCAGGGCTCAGTGCGGGAGACTTCCTTACAGGCGGCGTGCCAATCGTAAATCACCTTATCGTCCACACGCTTGCGAAAAGCCACCAGGCCGCTGCGGTGACAAAGCAGCTGGCGCGCGGTGACAGTCGCTTTGCCTTCGGTAAATTCTGGCCAGTAATCCGCCACCGGGCGGTCCAGGTCCAACTTACCGGCCGCCACCTGCTGCAGAGCCATCAGTGCCAGCACGCCCTTGCTGGCAGAAAATACATTGGCAATCGTATCCTCGGTAAAAGGACACTCCGCGTTCCGGTCCGCACTACCCGCCCACAGAGAGCAGATCAGCTGGTCATGCTGGCGTACCGCAAAGGCCGCACCCGTATCCCCGCACTCGCGAAAATTCCTGGCGAAAGCATCCTGGAGGGCCTCAAAACCGGGGGCACAAAAGCCGTATATTTTCATCTCTCTATTTCCGATAACACGCTCGGAGGCCCGCAAGGTTAGTTTCTTCCCCTCTCCGACGCAAATCGGTAGTATGGCGCGTCCAGAGCGAGAGACCGATATGATTGAGCAAACCGCCATCCAGGACCTGCTGTCCGACAATCACTGCTTCGGCTGCGGCCCAGACAACGACCGCGGACTGCGCATCAAAAGCTACTGGGCCGGCGAGGGGAAAACCCGCTGCATATTCACCCCCGCTACTCATCACAATGCCGGTCCCGCACACTATTTAAACGGCGGGATCATTGCCACGGTGATCGATTGCCATACGGTGTGCACCGCCATCGCGGACGGCTACCTTCAGGCCGGGCGCGACATCGGCGCTGGGAGTACAATTTGGTACGCCACCGGCAAACTCGCAATCCGGTACCTGGCCCCCGCTGCCATTGACAAGCCGGTGATACTCGAAGCCACCATCGTCGAACGCAGCCCCCGCAAAACCGTGTTGCACTGCGACCTGAGCGGCAGCGGACGTCTGTGCGCCGAGGCGCAAGTGATTGCTGTGCGTGTACCGCAGGAGTGGTAATTACCCATCGCCCAAGCAAAAAGATTCAGACTTCCGACACCTCCTCTGCATCTTCCAGTCTGTGCCCACAGAATTTACAGTATTCCGCATCCGGATCATGAGCGCTGCGGCTGCAGTTATGGCAGGCCAGCTGAATGCGCTCCCGATGCATTTCACCGGCCAGTTCCGCGGTGAGAATTCCTGTGGGCACGGCAATAATGGAGTAACCGATCAACATGGTCATTGCCGCGATACTCTGCCCCAGCGGTGTTTGCGGAGAAATATCCCCATAGCCCACAGTGGTAATGGTGACAATGGCCCAATAGATACTGGTGGGAATACTGGTAAACCCGTGCTCCGGGCCTTCTACTACAAACATCAGTGCGCCAAAGATAACGCACATCACAAGCACACTGGAATAAAATACAAAGATTTTTCTCCGTGCCAAGCCCAGGGCGCGCAGGAGGATATTGGCATCGCGCAAATAGCGCACCAGTTTGAGAATGCGGAAAATGCGCAGCACCCGCAACAGGCGGATCACCAACAGGTAGGTGGCGCCGGTATAGAGGAGTGCCAGGTAACTGGGTAGTATTGCCAGCAGATCAATAACCCCGTAAAAACTGACAATATAGCGGCGCCGGTTAACCGAACAATAAATACGCGCGATATATTCCACCGTAAAGAGCCCGGTAAACACCCACTCAAGCGCGATCAACAGGGGACCATAACGCTCGGCAACGGCGCTGATGGATGCCAGCAGCACCAGGCCCACACTAATCACAATGGCCCAGATTAAAAAAACATCAAAGTTGCGCCCGGCAGGTGTGTCCGTACCGAATATCACTTCATTGAGCAGTTTTCGACGTCCCGTCAACGCCATTTCTCACCCCGACTACAAGCTGCTGCCAATTTGCGACGAGATTCTAACCCCTGGGCACTGTCGGGTCGCCCTCTATTTTCAATCCCGTCGCTATCCACGCAGCGCTCCGAATTGCGCCTTTAACTTCCCTTTCCCCTCAGGCACAATCGCACCCTATACGCACTGAACAACTACCGACCGGGGAGAACCATGGCCAGGGAGAATCGTCTTGTCTATTCCACCGACCGCGGCCGTATTGCGGATACCTCCCCGCAGGAGAAACGCCACGAGGGCAGTGCGACAGTGCGTATACAGAGGGAAACCAAAGGGCGCAGAGGCAAGGGGGTGACCTGTGTGCACGGCCTCTCAGGCACCGACAATGAACTGAGACGGATACTGGCAGAATTGAAAAAACGCTGTGGCTGTGGGGGCACCCTGAAAGACGGTGTTATCGAAATCCAGGGCGACAAACGCGCCGACATCAAGGCGCTGCTGGAAGCGCGCAACTACATTGCAAAACTGATTGGCGGCTAAACTGTGCGCAGTAATCGCAGTGGCTTCACACCCAACTGCTGCTCCTGCTCCAGGCAGGGAACCAGCAGGGTTCCCAACTGCACCCGGTAGCCTTGCATAATAACCGAATTGGCATATCTACAGCGGGATTCCATCGCCTGAAGCGCTGCCCGCATCTCCCGATGATGCCGTGGGAGGTCAGATTTGGCCTTGATATCCAGTATGCTGTGCAAGTCTTGCGCTTTTAGGGTCTCCGATGACCCCACTATAACCTGCAGAGCGTTGAGTGTTCTGGCGCTGAGCGCCAGGTATTTCTTCACCAGTTCGCGCTCCACCATTTCAGGAGTCAGGTGCCTGGCGAGCAGGGCAAGACTCTTGCTGTAGCTGGCGAGCTGCTCCAGGTGGGGCGCGAGAGGTTCATAGGCGGATAGCTGGCGCAGGTGACTCTGCGCTGACTGTTGCGCTTTGGACGGCATCAGCGCTATCGCCAGACACAGGCGCTGATAGAAAATGGCATAGACCTTCTGTAGCTGCCGCTCTGTTTCCTCCAGTTCAGACCGTTTCACCGCAGCCATCTCCTGTGCAGCAGTCAGGCTTGTGCTTTCCAGAGAGTAGTTCTGTGGACTGATCTGCACCTTGGCCCTGATCAATGCCGCACCCAATTGCATGGCCACAAGACACCCCAGTAGCCCTTGCCGCTGCTTGCGAAGCCCGCGCAACTCAATCAACTTGCCGCGCAGCCAATCGATGGTGGCTTGCAGATCCATTCCCTTCACCTGCTCGGCAGCAGGGCGTTCGAGCGGCAGTAGCGTGTGCGGCGGCAGGCGGTTGAAATACACATTCAGCACATCAACGGCCTCCTGCACCCCGCTGTTTGAACTCAGCAATTGCCGGTTTGGCACAACCTGGCAATCGGGCCCGGCGCTGGCAAGACTGACCGCTCGTGCCAACCCGTCCAGATCACAGAAAAAGTCCCTCAGAGAAAACGCCCTGGTGATCTGCGCCGGCAACCGCTGCTGACTGATCGCAGAGATGCGCGTGTCATCTGCGGCCTGACCAGAGTCCCAGGGGTCACTCGTTTGTGCCATGGCCAGTTCAATGGCCTTGCAGGTTTCCCTATCCAGCTTTTCCAGCGTCCACTGCACTGCCGCAGGAATATTCTCGAGACACTGCCCCAGTAACAAGGCATCCCGGTTAATCTCGGCAACAAGCAAATCTGCATGAACCAGACGGTGCCACCTCTGGGCAAATTTCGCAAAAGCCTCGCTGCCAATCACCCCCGCCGCGTAGAGATCCGCGCGGGCCTCAAGATACCGTGCAGCGCGGCTGGTAAGCGCGCGGTGCAGATTGTCCAAGCGTTCGATCAGCGGCAGTAAAAAATGACCACAAATCACCAGTAAGCGGTGCACCGGCTTTTGCAGTCCACTGGGCCTGCCGGAGTTACAAACTGCACTGCGTTCATTTTCCAGGGCCCACTGCATGGATTCCAAACGGCTTCCCCCGCCCAGCACCAGCCAGGCAAGAAACCCATTTACCCTTCCGCAGTAGAGACCCAGTGCCCGCGCCACTAGCGCCAGAGCTTCCCTGCCCGGAAGGGCGACGACACCGGCAAGCCCCAGGTGAAGTGGCAATACCTGACTGACCACCTGAGAAAAGCTCGGCCCGGAGAAAACTCTGGCATCCGGCCCAATCCATACACGCTGTACTTTCGGCAAGCCGAGACTGGTGGAAAGTAATTCAAGTAAACGCAGCAGTTCCCGGCCCTCGGAGCGACTCAGCGCCCGCACGCCGGGTTTGCTCTGCAGATCTCGCAGAGGCCGGAAATAGGGAGACACAAGCAGCAGGACAACAATACAAAAGGCAGTCGCAACCAAACTAAGAGCCACAACAACTCCATTCAGCCCGCCCTGCCAAACGGCCAGGGGGATCTGCCAAAGGGCATAGCCAGTCCCATAGGCACAAAATCCCAGCAGCAGGATAAAAATTCCCGGCAATACCACAGCGGGAATCAAACCCAGTATTACCTCGCCAGCGGCGGATATCCCGGCAGGGGAAAATGTCTTGTCATCACGGAACAGATGTTTCATCCCTCCGCTGGCATTGAATGGCCGCACAGCGCGAAGCGCTGCGCCCTTGGAGGAAACTGCTGGCTGGCGCCTTGCCCTGCTTTGTTGGCCATGCACGGCTGGGTTGCGACTCTTGTCCTCAATAACAGGGGCATGCGTCCCGCGCCCCTCACTGCGATCTGATTTGCTGCCCTGGGCGCTGCGGCGCTGCGCCACCTGGATCCTGGCTATCAGCTGCAGGTTGTCAAATCGACCCGCCGGGTACACTTTTACACGCAAACCAATGTTGTGCAGACCGGCACGATATTTCAGTGCCTGTGCAGAGGCCAGCTGATCTTTGATCACCCAGCCTTTCAACAGGAGCCTGCGGGCCTGGGGTTCAGGAATAGAAAACAGCCTGGCTGCATCCTGTACCACCAGTTCCGGCTTTTTGCCATACAGCGTCCGCCCCATGGATACTATCTGGAATAAACCCTCAGTTGACATCTCCCTCTCCCGTCATCAAGTGACACAAAATGTCAAATTTGTGGCAATTTTCGCGCAGGATAAAAGATTCAGAACAACGCCAGTGAGCGCCAGTTCTCAGGAGTCCCGTGTCGATTGGAAATTTGTCAGGAAAAGAGGAAAAGCGCACAGTTTTGCCAGCATCTCTATTCCAACAAAACTTCACCGTCAGTGGATACAATCCCGGGGAACTGTATTGTGTGGTCCTACATGAGCCAATTGCGTCTGCCGGTTTTGCACCGAATACATCAGGGAGCAAAAATCAACAGGATACGATCTGCCAGCTCGGCAATAGAGAGCCCTTTGCCTCGCGGCTTGAACCAACTGTAGGTATGGCTGAGGGCTCCCACTAACAGGCGCCGCACCAGTGCCGCATCCCCACCAGGGCACTTGGCCGCTCGAATCGCAATTAACCAAATATGCTCGTATTCATCCCGCAACCGCAACACTTCCTTGCGACTGTCTTTAGACAGGCTGCGCCATTCCAATACCAGAATGGAAAACCCCGGCACCGCCTGGCCGTGAATCGCCTCCAGTTCCGATTGAATACAGGCGCGCAATTTATCCCGCGGTGACTCGGCCTGTTGCATCGCACTGCGCATACGCGCACTGGCAAAAATAGTGACCTCCCGCATCACCGCGCAGAGAATCTGCTCTTTACTGGCAAAATGGTGGAAGATACTGCCGGACAGAATACCGACTTCGGAAGCGATATCCCGCACCGTGGTTCGAGCGTAGCCCTTCTGCTCAAACTGCCGCGCGGCCACATTGAGGAGGCGCCCTCGGGGAGAGCCCGGATCGGTGAGTTCCCCCCGCTCTACCAACGCGCCGATCAATTGTTGCGGACTCAGGTTTTGCCCTAGCCGGGCCAGACTTGCGGCGCCTTTGTGCACTGAACACCCCCCAAGAAAATCCGCATATGGTAACGGTCGAATGAATTTTTCACCAAACTGGGAACAATGGTTGAATACCAAGCGCTTGCTTGGTAGCGTTAGAGTATTCTGCGCATTCAGTCGCGCGGGTGCAAGCAACAACGATAAGAACTGACAAGCCTCAAGGGCTTGATAAAAGGACATTTTTATGCGCTATCTCAGCCAGTTACGTCCCGGCAGCTTCAGTGAACAAACCCATATCGTCACCGGTGGCGGCAGTGGTATCGGCCGTTGTATCGCCCATGAACTGGCCAGCCTCGGCGCCCGCGTTTTCTTGATCGGGCGCAAGTTGGACAAACTGGAGCGTGTTGCCGGGGAGATCGCAAGTGACGGCGGCGAGTGCAGTTTCTATAGCCTCGATATCCGCGATGAGCAGGGTGTAAAGGATACGGTCGCCAAGATTGTGCAGGCTCAGGGTAGGATTCAGGGACTGGTGAACAACGCCGGCGGTCAGTTTCCCTCCGCATTGGAGCACATCCCCGCAAAGGGCTTTGACGCTGTCCTGCGCAGCAATCTGCTGGGTGGATTTCTGATGGCCCGGGAAGTGTATGTGCAATCTATGAAAACCCACGGTGGCAGTATCGTCAATATCACCGCAGACAACGCCGGTGGTATGCCGATGATGGGGCACTCCGGGGCGGCCCGTGCAGGCGTGGAAAACCTGACAGAAACCGCTGCACTGGAATGGGCGGCCTCCGGAGTCAGGGTCAATGCGGTGGCACCCGGTTATATCCTCACCAGCGGCCTGGATACCTATGACCCGGAATTTCTGCGCGAACTGTTACCGGGCTTCCGCGAATCAATCCCCCTCTACCGCCTGGGCGAGGAAGCAGAGGTAAGCGGCGCTGTGTGCTTTCTACTGTCTGATGCTGCCGGCTATATCACCGGCCAGACATTGCGCATTGATGGTGGCTCCAGCCTCAAGCACCACTCCCCGCTCTGGCGCCCTGTGGCGGCCAACAGTGTCAAGCGCTTTAACGGCTTCCACCGCAAGCGCCGGCCCAAAGTCGTGGCAGCGCTGGAAGCAGAGGGCAAACTCTGATGCAACCCATCCACTCCCAACTGGACAACCGCTCCAGCGATTTCAACAATAATCGCACCGCAATGCTGGAGCAGATTGCCCACTTTCGCGAGGCCGAACAGCAGCCGCTGCAAGCCGAGCGGGAACGCGCCTCCCGCTACCGGGAACGTGGCTGGCTGCTGCCCCGCGAGCGCCTCAACCTGTTGCTGGACCCGGGCGCCCCCTTTATTGAGCTGTGTGCTCTGGCGGGGTACAAGCTCTACGACGATCAGGACGGCAGTGGTGCCGGCGGCGGCGCTATCTGTGGTATTGGCCAGGTCAGCGGGCGCCGCTGCATGGTGCGGGTGGACAATTATGCAGTGAAAGGGGGCACCATTTCCCCTGCCGGAATGGATAAAGCCCTGCGCATACAGCAAATAGCACTGGAGAACCGCTTGTCGGTGGTCACCCTGGCGCAAAGTGGTGGCGCGAACCTGAAGTATGCCACCGACACCTTCGCCCCCGGCGGGCTCGGCTTCGCCAACCAGGCACGCATGTCCGCGGCCGGTATTCCTCAGATCACAGTCGTGCATGGTGGCGCCACCGCCGGTGGTGCTTACCAGCCGGGCCTGTCCGATTATGTGATAATGGTGCGTGGACAATCCGGTATGTATCTCGCGGGCCCCCCCCTGCTCAAGGCGGCAACCGGGGAAATTGCCGACGAGGAGAGCCTGGGCGGTGCAGAGATGCACTGCAGTGAGTCCGGCAGTGGCGACTACCTGGCGGAGAGCGACGCCGATGGCATCCGCTTGGCACGGGAAATAGTCGCTACCCTTCCCTGCCAGCATACCCCCAATCTCCCGGAGGAGTATGCAGACCCTCTCTATCCCATCGACGACCTGCTCGGCTTGATTCCCGCCGACAGCAAAAAACCCTACGATGTGCGCGAACTCATCGCACGTATCGCCGACGGCTCGGCGATGCTGGACTTTAAAGCACAATTTGACCGACAGACCGTCTGTGGCCATATCCGCATTGAAGGGCACGCAGTGGGCATTATCGGCAACAACGGCCCCATCACCCCCAAGGGCGCCAACAAAGCCGCACAGTTTATCCAGCTGTGTGAACAAAGTGGCACGCCACTGCTGTTTTTGCACAACACCACCGGCTTTATGGTCGGTACCGAGGTCGAACATCACGGCATTATCAAACATGGGGCCAAAATGATTCAGGCTGTCGCTAACGCCAGGGTAGCCAAGCTCAGTATCCTGGTGGGCGGCTCCTATGGTGCCGGTAACTACGCCATGTGCGGGCGCGGCTTCGACCCGCGTTTTATTTTTGCCTGGCCCAATGCGCGCACCGCGGTCATGGGCGCAGCTCAGGCCGGCAAGGTTTTGCGCATTGTCACCGAACAGAAAATGGCGCGCAGCGGTCAGGTAGATACTGCGTTACTGGACAAACTGGAAAACGACACCAGTGCCTTTATGCAGGCAAATTCCGATGCCCTGGCCTGCAGCGCCCGCCTGTGGGACGACGGCATTATCGATCCCCGCGACACGCGTAAACTGCTGGGTATGCTGCTGGCAATCTGTCGCGAAGCGGGATCTGTTCCAGCGCGTCAAAATACCTTTGGCGTGGCGCGGTTCTAGCCATGTTTCACCTAGCCCGGGAATCTCAACCGGACGAAAGGCAGTCAGTTCGCGAATAAAAAACTCCCGCAGATAAAGCCCATAAAGAGGATAAAACATTCATGATTCTCAGCGAACAACACCGGGAATTACAGCGCACGGTAGATCATTTTGTACAGCAGGAAATCAACCCCCATGTAGAGGCGTGGGAAAAAGCCGGCAGCTTTCCCATTCGCGACATCTTCAGGCAGCTGGGAGATTTGGGCCTGCTGGGCATCAGCAAGTCCAGCGATTACGGCGGCCTCGGGCTCGACTTCAGCTATGAAATCGTTTTTCTGGAAGCCTTAGGCGGTGCCCATTGCGGTGGTGTGCCCCTGGCCATTTCGGTGCAGACTGCCATGTGCACCCCGGCACTGGCAAACTTTGCCAGCGACGACCTGCGCCGGCAATTCCTGATCCCGGCGATTCGCGGGGAGATGGTCGGCGCCATCGCCGTATCCGAATCCGGTGCCGGCTCGGATGTGGCCGCCATAAAGACTACGGCAAAAAATAATGGCGGCGATTATCTGGTCAACGGCAGCAAGATGTGGATCACCAACGCACCCTGCGCCGACTTTTTCTGCACCCTGGTCAACACCAGTGAAGGCAAGGCCCACAAGAACAAATCCCTGCTGATTATTCCCGCCAAAACACCGGGACTGAGCATCGGGGGAAAATTGGAGAAGCTGGGGATGCGCTCCTCGGAAACCGCACCGGTATTTTTTGACAATGTGCGGGTTCCCAAACACTTCCGTATCGGCGACGAGGGGTCCGGCTTTCTGTTGCAGATGCTGCAATTCCAGGAGGAACGCCTCGCCGGTGCCGCCCTGACCCTGAAGGGCCTGGAAAATTGTATCAGCAGTACCATTGAGTACGTGCGCGAGCGCCACGTTTTCACGACACCGCTACTCGACAATCAGACCGTGCACTTTGCCTTGGCGGAAATGCAATCCGAAGTGGAGTGTCTGCGGGCACTCACCTGGCGTGCGGTAGAAGCCTATGTGGCGGGTGAGGATGTCACTACGCTGGCCTCCATGGCAAAGCTCAAAGCGGGCCGCTTATCCCGCACCATTCCCGATCAATGCCTGCAGTTCTGGGGTGGTATGGGCTATATCGAGGAAACCAGCATCAACCGTGCCTACCGCGATAGCCGTCTCACTGCCATCGGTGGCGGCGCCGATGAAGTAATGCTCGGTATTATCTGCAAGTTGATGGGCATCCTGCCCGGCAAACGCAAGTCCGGCGAATAGAGTGGGCCCACTATGCAAACCATCATTGATGAAACTGTGGGCATTGCCCGGCACCTCACCCTCAACCGCCCCCGACAACGCAACGCTATCAGCCTGCCAATGGTGGACGAGCTGCTACAGAAGCTGACAGAGGCGGAGGCCGCTTCGCAGACCCGGGTACTGGTACTGCGCGGTGCCGAACACAACTTCTGTGCAGGTGGGGATATTGGCGATATGCTCACTGCCCAACAAAACGCCAGCGACGGCGATACGGATGCCTTTTATCACCTGAACCGCCGCTTCGGCGAACTACTGGAAAGAGTCAACAGTTCCTCGCTGGTAGTGATTGCCGTACTCGAAGGCGCTGTGATGGGTGGCGGTTTTGGGCTGGCCTGCAGTGCCGACATCGCCATTGCCGATCACAGCTGCCGCTTCGCGTTACCGGAAACCCGACTGGGCCTGCCGCCGGCACAGATTGCACCGTTTGTGGTTGCCCGCGTGGGCCTGTCCCAGGCGAGGCGGCTGGCATTGGGTGGCACCACGCTGAAAGCACGGGAGGCACTGGATATCGGCCTGATTCACCAGCTGCTGGACAGCTCCACGGCGTTGGAGGCCGCACTGCAGGGACACCTGGACAATATCAATGCCTGCGCGCCAGGAGCCCTGGCTACCACCAAACATCTGCTTTTACAGGCCGCACAGATTGCCGACAAATATGCCCTGAGCCACCTCCTCGATGACGCTGCGAAACATTTTTCCAATGCCATTCAAGGTAGCGAAGGTCGTGAAGGCGCCCGTGCCTTTATGGAAAAACGCGCACCGGAGTGGCAACACTGATGTCCGCACCAGCCACACTCCTGATCGCCAACCGCGGGGAAATTGCCCTGCGCATCCTGCGCACGGCCCGAGCGGAGGGTTATCGTACCGTTGCCGTGTTCAGCGATGCGGATCGCCACACACCCCATGCCAATAGCGCCGACCTGGCCGTTGCCCTCGGCGGCCGGACTTCCGCGGAATCCTATCTGGATATTGACAAAATCCTCTCTGCCGCAAGGACAACCGGGGCCACCGCCATTCATCCCGGCTATGGATTCCTGGCCGAAAACGCCGATTTTGCCCGTGCCTGTACAGAGAACGGCCTGCAGTTTATCGGCCCGAGCGCTGATGTTATTGAACTGATGGGCAACAAACGGCGCGCCAAAGCGTTTGTCTCCGATGCCGGTGTGCCCTGTATTCCCGGCTTTCAGGGGGCCCAGGACGACCGCACCCTGATGGCTGAGGCGGACCGGATCGGCTTCCCCCTGATGATCAAGGCCGCCGCCGGCGGCGGCGGCCGCGGCATGCGTCTCGCCCACAGCAGCGACGAACTGGCAGCACTGTTGCACGCTGCGCGCAGTGAATCCCAGAGCGCCTTTGGCAGCGGTGAACTGATTCTGGAACAGGCCCTGGTCGGCGCCCGCCATATCGAAATCCAGGTGTTTGCCGACCGGCACGGCAACTGCATCCACCTGGGCGAGCGCGACTGCTCTGTACAGCGACGCCACCAGAAAGTGGTCGAGGAATCCCCCTCCCCGGGAGTGGAAGCAGACCTGCGCAGAACTATGGGTGAAGCCGCAGTAGCCGCGGCACGCGCCTGCGGCTATGAGGGCGCCGGAACGGTGGAGTTCCTGCTCTGCCCCGACGGCGAATTCTATTTCCTGGAAATGAACACCCGCTTGCAGGTGGAGCACCCGGTAACAGAAATGGTAACCGGATTCGACCTGGTGGCCTGGCAACTGGCTGTAGCCCGTGGCGAAGCGCTGCCGGTTACCCAGCAGCAGGTCTGCCAGTGCGGCCACGCCATTGAAGTGCGCCTCTATGCGGAAGATCCCGGACAGCAATTTCTGCCCCAGGCGGGGCCTATCCTCTACTGGCGTGAACCCAGTGGGGAAGGAGTACGCCTTGATCACACTGTGCGGGAGGGCGTTGAAATCACCCCCTTCTACGATCCCATGCTGGGCAAGCTGATCGCTTGGGGAAGGGACCGAGAAACCGCCCGGAGAAAACTGCAACAAGCACTGGCACAGCTGCAGCTGATTGGCCCAAAAAACAATATTCGCTTCCTGTACCGGCTACTGGCAGAGCCGGAATTTGTGTCTGGCAATGCCAATACGGGCTTTCTGGATACCATCACCCACCTCACTGTACCCGAGGCAATATCCAGCGATTGGGTGTCACTAGCGGCGGTACTCAATCACCAGCGTTATCTGAAACCGCAGGATAGACGCGAGGGGCGCACTAACTGGCGCAGTGGCGACAGCAGTGTCCACCTGCACTACCGGCTCCGCAGCGAAGGGCGAGACTTTGAGTGCACGCTGCTGCCTCTGGGGCCACACCGCTACCGCGTGAGCGTGGCGGATCAGACCCATGAAATTGCCGTGCAGCCACAGGCGCTCGACAATACCGCGATTGCCATCATAACGCTCGACGGTGTCACCCAGAGCACTCTTTTCCTGCAACAGGGCTGTAGCCTCTACCTGTTGCGAGCGGGTCGCCAGCTGCAGTTCGAAGACCGGAGCCAGAAGCCATTACAGGCAAGCCTCGGCCAGGGCAGTGGCCAAATTACCGCCCCGATGGACGGCTCCCTGCTGGAGGTGCTGGTAGAGCTGAATCAGGCCGTGCGCTGCGGCGATATCCTCGCCGTGATGGAAGCCATGAAGATGGAACACCCCCTGCGCGCGGATCGCGATGGCACCGTTATCAAACTGGGAGCCTGCGCCGGCGATCAGGTGCGCGGCGGTCAGCTTCTGGTACAGATAGAGGCCGCCCCCAGCGGAACGCCCAGACCCCGTCAATGACCCTTGCTAGAGGATGCCACCGTGTACGATATCGATGCCACCCGTATGGCCAGCCCTTTCTACGGAGAGAGCCACCGGCAGTGGCGCAACCAATTGCGTCGTTTTGTCGAGCGGGAAATCCAGCCCCATATCACCTACTGGGACGAGCAGGGCCTGCTGCCGGAGACACTCTGGGAAAAGGCTGCCGAAGTGGGCCTGCTGCAAATGGGCTACCCCGAGTGCTATGGCGGTACTGAGACGGATGCCTTTCATATGATTGTTGCCGCCGAGGAACTGGCGCGCACCGGTGCCGGTGGTCTCTATGCCAGCCTGATGGTACATGGTATCGCCCTGCCCCCCCTGCTGCACTATGGCAGCGATGCTCTGAAAGACGCGGTGATACCGGCGGTACTGCGCGGCGACAGACAAATCTCCCTGGCTGTCACCGAACCCGGTGCCGGCTCTGACGTGGCCAATCTCCAATGCCGCGCGGTGCGCGATGGCGACAGCTACATAGTAAATGGGGAAAAAACCTATATTACCGGTGGTATGCGGGCCCACTGGTTTACTACTGCCGTGCGCACCGGCGGCGAGGGTTTTGACGGTATCTCCCTGTTGCTGATACCGGCGAACGCACAGGGGGTCAGCCGGCAGCTACTGGACAAAAAGCAGGGCTGGTGGTGCTCAGATACCGCCAGTATCTTCTTTGACCAGGTCCGCGTGCCCGCAGACAATAGAATCGGCGTTGAAAACCAAGGCTTCCTGCCCATAGTGCACAATTTCAACCATGAACGTCTGGGTATCGCCGCTTCCTGTATGGAATACAGCCGTGTCTGCCTGCAGGATGCGATCGAATGGGCCCAGGCCCGGGAGACTTTCGGTAAATGCCTCGCCAGTCACCAGGTGATCCGCCACAAGTTCGCACAGATGCTGCAACGCATCAATGCCACCCAGGCCTATCTGGACCTCTGTGCCTGGGCTGAACAGCAACAGCAACTCAAAGTGGCTGAAGTCGCTCTGCTCAAGGTTCAGGCCACAGAAACCCTCGAGTACTGTGCCCGGGAAGCCATGCAGGTGCTCGGCGGCGCCGGCTATATACGCGGTGGTCGGGTTGAGCGCATCTATCGAGAGGTACGGGTCAATGCAATCGGGGGTGGCTCTGAGGAAATCATGCGGGATTTGGCTTCCAGGCAGATGGGGATTTAGGGGGTTCTCACACTCAGCGCAGCTGACTTCGCCCAGCGACAAATGCCCGGCGGGTACTTGCAGCCAGTATCCCCGGCCGGACAACCTATAAAGCATTTGCTCGGCCGGATTATGGGCTTTATTTTCCCACTCAGATCGCAATCGACAATCCACATCCACCCTCACATAGCGCTTGCCAATGGAACAAATTAAGCCAAACTATTTCGCCCACAGGTTCCTATCGCCTATTATACGGCCCAAACTGACAGCCTCTCCGATTAAAAAACAAACAACCTGGTGAGCTTCTGGCTCACTGTTTCCCTTGCACACCGACGAATTTTTAAGAGTACTTCATGAGTAGCAACCACCATCGACTGATCATTCTCGGCTCGGGCCCCGCCGGGTACACCGCTGCGATCTACGCAGCCCGTGCAAATCTAAAACCTGTAGTTATCACCGGTATGCAACAGGGTGGACAATTGACCACGACTACAGAGGTGGAAAACTGGCCGGGTGGTGCTGCGGACTTGCAGGGACCCGACCTGATGGTCCAGATGCAGGCGCACGCGGAGCGCTTCGACACCCAGGTTATTTTTGATCACATCGAATCAGTGGATCTGAAGCAACGGCCATTTACACTGCAGGGCAACAGGACTTATACCTGCGATGCACTGATTATTGCCACCGGTGCCTCTGCCCAGTATTTGGGGCTGCCATCGGAAGCGGCCTATCAAGGCCGCGGCGTCAGCGCCTGCGCGACCTGCGATGGTTTCTTTTACCGCGATCAGAAAGTAGCCGTGGTTGGTGGCGGTAATACCGCTGTAGAAGAAGCGCTTTACCTGTCCAATATCGCCAGCGAAGTGACCCTCATCCACCGCCGCGATCAGCTTCGGGCAGAGAAAATTCTGCAGGATCGCCTGATGGAAAAAGTGCAAAACGGCAATATTACTGTCTGCTGGCAGCACACGCTGGACGCAGTTCTGGGCGATGATAATGGCGTTACCGGCCTGCGTCTGCGCAGCACACAGGACAACTCCGCCAGGGTACTGGATGTCTCCGGCGTCTTTATCGCCATCGGCCATAAGCCAAATACCGACATGTTTGAGGGGCAGCTGGAGATGCATGGTGGCTATATCATTGTCCGCAATGGCCTTGAGGGGAATGCCACCCAGACTTCTGTCGCAGGCGTTTTTGCCGCAGGCGATGTGTCCGATCATATCTACCGCCAGGCGGTGACCTCTGCCGGTACTGGCTGTATGGCGGCGCTGGATGCCGAGCGCTTCCTGGACGCGCAATAGCAAAGCAACCCCGATACCCGGCTGACAGGCCTCCGGGTATTGTGTAGCCCCACAAACAGGAGTCAGACCATGGCAGGGAGTCGTACCCAACGCTTGGTGTGGCTCGACGACCAGCATATCGCCTTCCCGTCCACAGCAGCAGCACTGACGGATCCCAACGGGTTGCTGGCTGCGGGGGGGGACCTGACCCCCGAGTGGCTGCTGGCTGCCTACCGGCGGGGGATTTTTCCCTGGTACTCGGACGGCCAACCCATCCTCTGGTGGAGCCCCTCCCCCCGTTGCGTGGTTTTTCCGCAGGCATTCCGTGTGGGCCGCAGCCTGCAGAAAGTGTTGCGCCGCAAAACCTTCCGGGTCACATTTGACCGAGCATTCGAATCTGTTATCGATGGCTGCCGCATCCAGAGGGCCAGCGGGGAGGGTACCTGGATTACCGACAGGCTGCGCCGGGCATTTATCCACATGCACCATCTCGGTCTCAGCCACTCTGTGGAGGTATGGCGCAATGGTGATCTTGTTGGTGGACTCTATGGTATCGCCCTGGGCCGTGTATTTTTCGGGGAGTCGATGTTTCACCGTGAGAAAGACGCCTCCAAAGTCGCTTTTGTTCACCTGGTTCGGCAATTAGAATTGTGGGGCTGCCCGTTGATCGACTGCCAGGTAGGCAGTCCTCACTTGACCAGCTGGGGGGCAGTGGAGATCTATCGCAGGGATTTCGAACACTTGCTGAAAAGCGGGCTGAAACAACCCGCCTTTGCAAAGCCCTGGAAGCTTTCGTGGACTTATGGGTAAATACTCTCAGTTGGATTCAGTCCGCCTCTTGGCCACTCTGCCCCACCCCTGTGGCTACCTGCCGGACCGGGAAGCCAATACGGTATTTGTAGACCCGCAGACCGAGGTGGATCAACGTCTATACAACCACCTTTCGGAGCTGGGATTCCGCCGCAGCGGCGCCTACCTGTACCGCCCCCAGTGCGCCACCTGCAAGGCCTGCATCCCAGCGCGGGTACCGGTGAATTTGTTTGTCCCCAGCCGCAATCAGCGCCGCTGCTGGAAGCGCAACCGGGACCTGGATATCTTCCATATTGAATCCATCGACACCGATGAGCACTACGCGCTCTACGCACGCTATATTGAACAGCGCCACGCCGACGGTGAGATGTACCCCCCCGGTCGCGAGCAATATCGCAATTTCCTGTGCCAGGCCTGGGGCGCCACGCGCTATTTCGAATTGCGCGCTCGGGGCAAACTGGTCGCTGTGACTGTAACCGATCTGCTCACCGCGGGCCTGTCCGCCATCTATACTTTCTTCGATCCGGAGGAGGACAGGCGAAGCCTGGGCAGTTACTGTATTCTCTACCAGATTGAGTGGGCAAGACGACTCGGCCTTTCCAACCTTTATTTAGGCTATTGGATTGGGCAGTGCCATAAAATGGCCTACAAAAGCCAGTTCCAGCCGATAGAAATGCTCGTGGAGAACCGCTGGAGACTGAAACCCCGCTAGCGTTATCAGACGCGCCCTTTGCTCTAGCGCATCTTTTCGTGCAAAATGCTCGCCCGTCGAACCGCGGCTAGGCCAGAGTGTCTCCGGGGTACAGGTCAGATCAAGATATTTTAAGGTTGCTGCCGCATGGCAAAAGACGATTATATTGAAATGGAAGGCGAGGTGATTGACACTCTGCCGAATACCACCTTCCGAGTGAAGCTGGAAAACGGACATGTGATCATCGCACATATCTCGGGGAAAATGCGCAAAAACTATATTCGCATCCTCACCGGTGACAAGGTTAAGGTGGAACTGACCCCCTACGATCTGAGCAAGGGGCGTATCACCTACCGGGCGCGCTAATCTGCGCATTGGTGAAAGCGCCTTTCCGGCAGCTTGACCAGACAAAAAAAGCCACCACAGGTGGCTTTTTTTGTTGCAATGGCGCATCCATCGACAATCAGGCGGGCACGGCGGTTTTTATTGCCAACTCATCATTTTCTATCGTCACTCTCACACGCCCTCCCTCTTCCGCCAACTCACCGAATAAAACGGCTTCGGCCAGGGGTTTACGCAACTTGTCGCGAATCAGGCGGGACATGGGGCGGGCTCCCATTTTTTCATCGTAACCGTGTACGGCCAGCCACTCGCGAGCCTCATCGTCCACAACCAGGGTCACCCGGGAATCATCCAGTTGCGTCTGCAGTTCGACAATCAACTTGTCTACCACCGTTTTCACCACATCTAGTGGCAGGGCAGCAAACTGGATAACGTTGTCCAGGCGGTTGCGGAACTCTGGGGTGAATATTTTTTTGATCTCCTCCATACCATCCGTGGAATGATCCTGACTGGAGAAACCAATTGAGCGGCGGCTCATCAACTCGGCGCCGGCGTTCGTGGTCATAATCAGGATCACATTGCGGAAGTCGGCCTTGCGCCCATTATTATCCGTGAGGGTGCCGTGATCCATCACCTGCAGAAGTAGATTAAACACCTCGGGGTGGGCTTTTTCAATTTCATCCAGCAAAACCACGCTGTGGGGATGCTTGGTAACAGCGTCGGTCAGCAGGCCGCCCTGGTCAAATCCCACATAGCCTGGCGGCGCCCCGATCAAGCGGGAAACCGTGTGCCGCTCCATATACTCCGACATATCGAAGCGAATCAGTTCAATGCCCATCACCTTCGCCAACTGCCGGCACAACTCGGTCTTGCCGACACCGGTGGGGCCGGAAAACAGAAAGGAGCCTATCGGTTTCTCCTCGGCACCCAAGCCCGCACGACTGAGCTTGATTGCGGTACTGAGTGCCTCGATAGCCCGGTCCTGGCCAAAAACCACCATCTTGAGGTTATCGTCGAGTTTGGACAGCTGCTCTTTATCCGACGCAGAAACACTCTTGGCCGGGATACGGGCCATTTTTGCGATCACCGACTCAATTTCACCCACGCCGATGATCTCTGTGCGCTCCTCAAGGGGCAACAGCGATTGGTAGGCGCCGGCCTCATCGATGACATCGATGGCCTTATCCGGAAGAAAACGCTCGGTGATATGGCGGCTGGAAAGCTGCGCCGCCGCTTCCAGAGCCGCCTCGGTAAAACGCACCTTGTGGTGATCCTCGAAGCAGCTCCTAAGCCCCTGCAGAATCTGCACCGTCTCCTCCACGGTTGGCTCGCTCACATCAATCTTCTGGAAGCGACGGGACAAGGCGCGATCTTTTTCGAAGATACCGCGATACTCCGTGAATGTGGTGGAGCCGATACAGCGCAGATGGCCACTGGAGAGCAGTGGTTTAAGCAGGTTGGAGGCATCCATTACGCCACCAGAGGCTGCTCCGGCACCGATAATGGTATGGATCTCATCGATAAACAGCACCGCGTGCTCACGCTTCCTCAGTTCGGCCAACAGTGCCTTGAAGCGCTTCTCGAAATCCCCACGGTACTTGGTACCGGCCAGCAAAGAACCGAGATCCAGTGAGTAGATGGTACTCTCTTTGAGGGGCTCGGGAATATCCTCATCCACAATGCGCCGGGCAAGTCCTTCGGCGATAGCCGTTTTACCGACGCCGGACTCGCCAACCAGCAATGGATTGTTTTTACGCCGGCGTGCCAGCACCTGGGTAACCCGCTCCACCTCCGGGCCGCGCCCCACCAGGGGGTCGATACGGCCTAGAATAGCCTCCTGGTTCAAGTTGGTGGCGTAGCTTCCCAGAGGGTCCGCACCACCGGCTTCGGTACCACCGCCAATCTCTTCGTCGACCTGCTCTGGGGCAGCATCGGGGCTGTGGTGGTGATTGTTGCCACTGGAACCGACACGAGAAATTCCGTGAGTGATGTAATTGACCACATCGATGCGCGCAACACTCTGCTGCTTCAGATAGTAAACAGCCTGGCTTTCCTGCTCGCAAAAGATCGCCACCAGGACATTGGCCCCGGTTACTTCTTTTTTGCCGGAGGATTGAACGTGGAAAACGGCCCGCTGCAGGACTCTCTGGAACCCGAGTGTCGGCTGGGTTTCGCGGTCGGTATCGGCCTCGGGAATCAGTGGGGTGGTGGAATCCACAAACTCCAGCAGTTCACGCCGCAGCGCACTGAGATCGGCTCCGCAGGCATGCAATACATCGGCTGCCGATTCATTGTCCAAAAGTGCCAGCAACAGGTGCTCTACGGTCATGAATTCGTGCCGTTTTGCGCGCGCACCCTTGAACGCCAGATTAAGCGTTACCTCTAAGTCCTTGCTGAGCATTTAAACCTCAAACCGTAATCGCCAATAGTTCCCGCCGACTCCGCTGGTTGGCGCGCACCCTTTGCCGGCGTCTGTATCCTGGCTGATTCCTTTCAGGTGACGGGGCCCTAGTTCAAAGGCAGCTCTGTTCAAGCTCACTGGTCTTTACTTTCATCCGCCTCAATCTCGCACAGCAATGGATGTTCATTCTCCTGGGCGAATTGATTGACCTGGGCGGCCTTTGTCTCCGCTATATCCCGAGTATAGACACCGCACACTGCTTTTCCCCGCGTGTGTACCTGCAGCATCAACTGCGTGGCACGCTCCCGATTGACACCAAAAAACCGCTCCAGAGCCTCAACCACAAAGTCCATGGGGGTATAGTCATCATTGAGCATCACCACCTTGTACATCGGGGGCCGCTTTAACTTTGGTGGCGTTTCTTCCAGTGCGAGCCCACCGCCTGAGAACCCGCGATCCTCGAGGTCTCCCCCCCTTTCACTGGTATTTAGTTTAATGATTTGCGTAATACTCATAAAAATCATCAATGCATTCTTTCTTTCGAGCCCGGACGTTGCCACCTGCACAAACACTAATGACCTGCCATTGTAACCTTATTTAACCATCGACACAGGAATACCGCAGTGGCCAACTGGGTTTCTTGACATTCTCACGCCAGTTGACTACAAGAGGTACTGTCTGCCTCATTCGCAGCCATTAATAGCAGTCAGGATCGCAGCCGATTCATTCGTAGTTCAAATAAAAATAAAACTCTGTACGGTGGCCAGGGGGCCGCCTGGGCAATTAGAGGGAGTTCGCTATGCCTACCGGTACCGTGAAGTGGTTCAATAACGCCAAGGGATATGGATTTATTCTGGCGGATGACGGAGGGGAGGATCTTTTTGCACACTACTCCGCAATTCAGATGGAGGGTTATCGAACCCTGAAAGCTGGCCAACAGGTCACTTTTGATATCATTCGAGGCGATAAAGGTTATCACGCAACCAATATTTCCACTGTGCCTGCGGGGGACTCCAGCCCAGTAAGTCACGAAACTGAGTCGGTACCTTCTGAAGCACTCAGAGAAAAGGAAGCCGAGGCGCTGGATTAGACGCCCTACCCGGCTATACCCTCAGGCAAAAGAGCCCTCCACCTGCCAGTGAAGGGCTTGTCTGCAACCGGCGCCCGGACGGCCAGTCCGGCGCTAATCTAGGTCATGTGCCTAATAACTTCGCCACCAAACTCGGAGCAGGATTTCAGCTCGGCGCCCTCCATCAGGCGTTCGAAATCGTAAGTAACCGTCTTGGCCTCGATGGCGCCTTCCATACCTTTGATAACCAGATCTGCCGCTTCCTTCCAACCCAGATGACGCAACATCATTTCTGCAGACAGGATCAGAGAGCCAGGGTTTACCTTGTCCTGACCGGCGTACTTGGGTGCTGTGCCGTGCGTAGCCTCAAACAACGCGACCTCGTCGGAAAGGTTGGCTCCCGGTGCAATGCCGATTCCGCCCACCTGAGCAGCCAGGGCATCGGACAGGTAATCACCGTTCAGATTCAGAGTGGCGATAACATCATACTCCGCCGGACGCAGCAGGATCTGCTGCAGCATGGCATCTGCAATCACATCCTTGATAATGATTTCCTTACCGGTTGTCGGGCTCTTGAAGCTATGCCAGGGCCCCCCGTCCAGAGGCTGAGCACCAAACTCATCGCGCGCCAGTTCGTAGCCCCAATCTGCAAAGGCGCCCTCGGTGAACTTCATGATATTGCCTTTGTGCACCAGGGTAACGGAATCGCGGTCCTGGTCTATGGCATACTGGATCGCCTTGCGCACCAGGCGCTTGGTGCCTTCGGCAGAGACCGGCTTGACGCCGATACCACAGTGCTCCGGAAAACGGATTTTCTTAACGCCCATCTCGTCTTGCAGAAACTTAATGACTTTTTTCGCCTCGTCACTGTCCGCTTTCCACTCGATACCGGCGTAGATATCTTCGGAGTTCTCCCGGAAGATCACCATATCTACCTTGTTCGGCTCCTTTACCGGAGAGGGCACGCCGCTGAACCAGCGCACCGGCCGCTGGCAGACATACAAGTCCAGCTCCTGGCGCAGAGCGACATTCAGGGAACGGAACCCCCCACCTACCGGAGTGGTGAGAGGGCCTTTGATGCTGACAACATAGTCTCTGATCGCGGCGAGGGTTTCGGCCGGGAACCAGTCACCCGCGTAAATCTCGGCCGCTTTTTCTCCACAGTAGATTTCCATCCATGCAATTTTCTTGCCGTCACCGTAAGCCTTCTCTACTGCAGCATCGATCACCTTGCGCATGACCGGGGTGATATCCACACCGATGCCGTCGCCCTCGATAAAGGGAATCACCGGGCGATCCGGAACATTCAGAGAACCGTCGGCATTGACTGTAACTTTTTCGCCGTCTGCCGGCACTTGGATATGACCCATATTGCGTAAACTCCCTAAATTCTGTGACTTTTTAGGCCCAGCATTGCTTGCATCACTGCCCCGGCACCCTCGGGCCCGGACAAAAACGGCGGGATTATAGCAGCATCGGCCTCTTTTTGTAGTTGGATTACAATACCGGATTTTTGTCATGGCCATGCTCATTCTTCTTAACAAACCCTACGGCGTCCTGAGTCAATTTACGGATAGCCAGGGCCGCCCCACGCTTGCAGACTACGTCCG
The DNA here is from genome assembly GCF_030731025.1 of Microbulbifer sp. 2205BS26-8. Taxonomy (NCBI): domain Bacteria; kingdom Pseudomonadati; phylum Pseudomonadota; class Gammaproteobacteria; order Cellvibrionales; family Microbulbiferaceae; genus Microbulbifer; species Microbulbifer sp. 2205BS26-8. The sequence continues at coordinate 91,248 of NZ_JAVAMR010000007.1, forward strand.
CAAAAAGGATATCTATCCCGCCGGCCGGCTCGATTTTGACTCGGAAGGGCTGCTGCTCACAGCCGATGGCGCGCTGCAACACCAAATCAGCCACCCAAAGAAAAAGGTGGCAAAAACCTACTGGGTCCAGGTTGAAGGGAAAATCAGTGCTGATGCGCTCACGGCTCTGGACCGTGGCGTACTGCTCAAAGAGGGGCGCACTGCGCCGGCCAGGACCCGGCGCCTGTCCGATGTTAAACTGTGGTCGCGCACACCGCCGATCCGGGAGCGGAAGTCCATTCCCACCAGCTGGCTGGAATTGACCATTTGCGAGGGCCGCAACCGCCAGGTTCGGCGGATGACCGCAGCTGTCGGTTTCCCCACCCTGCGTCTGGTGCGTATGGCAATCGGCCGCTGGCATCTCGGCGCGCTCAAACCCGGAGAGTACCGAATAGAGGAGATTTTCACCGTCAATCAGGCCCCCTCAAAGCCCGGGCAAAAGCGTATTCCCCCGCAACGACAGCGGCAAGTCCTAGCGGAAAATCCAAGCGGTCTTGGTCCGAGGCGTTTTCACAGGTAAAATTCGCCCCTTTTTTCTCTTCCAGTGAGGTAGCGGCAATCCCTCTATGTCTGACTCCACACCCAGCAAGCAGCCCAAGCGTATCATTGTCGGTATGTCCGGCGGTGTCGATTCCTCCGTAGCCGCACTGCGCCTGATCCAGCTGGGCTATCGGGTGGAGGGCCTGTTTATGAAGAACTGGGACGAAGACGACGGCACCGATTACTGTACCGCCAGAGCCGACCTGGCTGATGCCCAGGCCATCTGTCACAGGCTTGGTATCCATCTACACACTGCCAGCTTTGCTGCTGAGTACTGGGATCATGTCTTTGCCTACTTCCTGGCGGAATACAAGGTCGGGCGTACGCCCAATCCGGATATCCTGTGTAATCGCGAAATCAAATTCAAAGCCTTTCTGGAATACGCAGAAGTACTGGGCGCAGATGCCATTGCCACCGGCCACTACGCGCGCCGTCGCGATATCAAGGGGCGCACCTATCTGCTCAAGGGGCTGGATGGCAACAAGGATCAGAGTTATTTCCTGCACGCGGTGGAAGAAGCGGCCTTTGCCCGCGCCCTCTTCCCGCTCGGAGAGCTGGAAAAGCCCGCGGTGCGGCATATTGCTGAGGAAAACGGTTTTGTCACCCACAACAAAAAAGACAGCACCGGTATCTGTTTTATCGGCGAGCGCCGCTTCAAGGATTTTCTGGAACAGTACCTGCCGGCACAGCCTGGGGATATGGAAACGCCAGAAGGCAGGTTCATGGGGCGCCATGCGGGATTGATGTACCACACCATTGGCCAGCGACAGGGCCTGGGTATCGGCGGTGTCAAAGGTGGCGGGGAGGACCCCTGGTACGTGGTAGGCAAAGACCTGCAGCGCAATGTGCTGATCGTTGTACAGGGTGCACACCACCCCCTGCTCTATGCCACAGGGTTGGAAGCAACCCAGACACACTGGATTAATGGTGCTGCACCCGGTGAAACATTCCGCTGCCAGGCAAAAACCCGCTACCGCCAGCCAGACCAGGATTGCACAGTGCAGGTACAGGAAAATGGTGACCTGATTGTGGCATTTGATAAGCCACAGCGCGCCGTAACATCAGGGCAATCACTGGTACTCTACGATGGCGAAGTTTGCCTTGGCGGTGCGGTGATAGAAAAAGCCACCGGCACCGGCTCTGCCGTGTCGAAAAAACAATAAGCACTAAGGAGCGATTTTGAATAACTGGCGGGATCAGGCTCTGGCACTGGCCGGAATATTTCAAGCTGCAACACTGGTAGAGCGCCTGGCAAAGACCGGCACGGCCCCACAGACACAGCTGGAAACAGGTGTGTTCAGCCTGTTTCAGCTCAATCCCGACCACACCGACACTGTCTTTGGCGGTGCCGCCAATCTACTGCCGGGCCTGCAGGTTTCAAGACAACTGTTACAGTCGCGTCAGCATCCAGAATATACCGACTGCCTTCGGTATGCGCTTTCTATACTCTATCTGCAGCGGCAGCTCAGCAAAAAGAGCGCACTCCTTTCCATCATCGGCAACCGCCTGCAAAAAGCCAAAGCCCAGGCCGAGCATTTCGCCCCGACACACGAAAATGTGTTTTCAAACCTGGCCAGTATCTACAGCGATACCCTCGGCACCTTTCGCTTCCGCATTCAGGTACTCGGTGATTTTAACTACCTGCAGCAGCAGCGCATCGCCAACCAGATCCGCTCCATGCTGTTTGCCGGCATCCGTGCCGCAACCCTGTGGCGACAACTAGGCGGTCGCCGCCTGCACCTGCTGTTTCGGCGCAAGAGGCTATTGCATGCGACCAATGATTGGATCGCACAACTCGAATCCACAAATCACTAGCTCCGGAGATTGACTATGACCGTTGCGCTTTCCGCACTCACAGCGGTATCCCCCATTGATGGCCGCTACGAAAGCAAGACCGCCCCTCTGCGCGCTATTTTCAGCGAATACGGCCTGATTTCCGCCCGCATTGAAGTAGAGGTACGCTGGCTACAGCAACTCTCCGCGCACAGGCAAATCACCGAAGTAGCGCAGTTCGACGACGATGCCAACCAGCTGCTCGACCGCATCGTGGCTAACTTCTCCCTGGAAGATGCCCGGCGTATCAAAGAGATCGAGCGCACCACCAACCACGACGTAAAAGCCGTCGAATACTTCCTCAAGGAAAAAATCCGTAGCAATGTACAATTGGCCGGAGTCAGCGAATTCGTCCACTTCGCCTGTACCTCAGAAGACATCAACAACCTTGCCCACGCACTGATGCTGCGCGCCGGGCGCGAAAATGTCCTGTTGCCAGCAATGCACAACCTCGTGGACAAAATCGCCGAGCTTGCCCAACACTTTGCCGACGTGCCCATGCTGTCGCGCACCCACGGCCAATCCGCCAGCCCCTCCACCGTGGGCAAGGAGCTCGCCAACGTGGTTGCACGCCTGCGCCGTCAGATAAATCAAATCCGCGCGGTACCCCTGCTGGGTAAAATCAATGGCGCGGTAGGTAACTACAATGCACACCTGTCCGCCTATCCGGAGGTCGACTGGGAACAACATGCAGAAGCCTTTGTAAATTCCCTGGGCCTGACCTGGAACCCCTACACCACCCAGATCGAGCCACACGACTATATCGCTGAACTGTTCGATGCAATCGCACGCTTCAACACCATCCTGATTGATTTCAATCGGGATATCTGGGGTTACATTTCCCTCGGCTATTTCAAACAGCGGGTGGTTGTCGGCGAGGTGGGCTCTTCCACCATGCCGCACAAGGTCAACCCCATCGACTTCGAAAACTCCGAGGGCAATTTAGGCCTGGCCAACGCCGTGTTGCAGCACCTGGCCGCCAAGCTGCCCTTGTCCCGCTGGCAGCGCGACCTGACTGACTCTACCGTACTGCGCAATATGGGTGTTGGTGCCGGCTATTCCGCCATCGCCTATGCCGCCACCACAAAGGGCCTGGGCAAGCTGGAAATCAACCGTGAGCGCCTCGCAAAAGACCTGGACAATGCCTGGGAAGTACTGGCGGAACCCATTCAGACCGTGATGCGCCGCTACAATATTGAGGCACCCTACGAGAAGCTCAAGAACCTCACGCGCGGCCAGGGCATCACCCGTGAAACCCTGAAAACATTTATTGAAAGCCTGGAGATTCCTGCCGAAGCCAAGAGTGCCCTGCTGGAATTGACTCCGGCCACCTATACCGGAAATGCCGCAGAACAGGCTCGCAAGCTTTAACCAAGCCCCGACTGCGGCCACCGGCAGGTGGCCGCATGGAGACACTGCCTGCGCGCTCCGGGCCTTCCAGTGGGCAATGACCGGAAACAGAACGCCGGTGCACTTTTGGTTTTCAATAACGAGTTTCCCATGCCCAGCCCCCTGACCCATCTCGGTGAAATGCCGATCGACATTTTTATGCGCGACTATTGGCAGCAAAAACCCCTGCTGATCCGCAACGCTTTTACCGATTTCAAATCCCCAATCTCCGCTGAAATGCTGGCGGGCATGGCTCTCGAAGAAAGAGTGGAATCGCGCCTGGTAATGGAACAGGGGGAAAACGAACCCTGGCAAATGCGCACAGGACCTTTCACCGAGGCGGACTTCCTCTCCCTGCCCCGCACCCACTGGACCCTACTGGTTCAGGCCGCCGATCAATGGTTATCTGAAATAGCCGAACTCAAAGAGTACTTTCGTTTTATCCCCGATTGGCGCCTTGACGATGTGATGATCAGCTATGCCGCCGACCAGGGCAGCGTGGGTCCGCACTACGACCACTATGATGTGTTTCTACTCCAAGCCGAGGGCAAGCGCCTCTGGCAGCAGGGGCCCAAAGTCGATGAAACCCAGCCGCGGCTGGCGGGCACACCACTCAATATCCTCAGCACGTTCGAAGTTGAAAACCGCTGGATACTGGAACCGGGCGATATGCTTTACCTGCCCCCGCAATACAGCCACTGGGGTATTGCCGAAGGCGCCTGCACGACAATTTCCATCGGCTTTCGTGCGCCCTCTGCCGCCGAGATACTCGAAGAGCTCGCCAGCGAAATCGCAACGGGATTGCCAGACAGCATGCGCTACACCGATGCGGGCATAGAGCCCACAGGAAATCCCGCTGAAATTGACGCGGCCTCAGTGGTACGTTTGCAAAAACAGATAGGCCATTGGCTGCAACAGCCGGAGAAAATCACCCAGTGGTTCGGTGCAGTGATGACCGAGGCAAAATATCCAGATATCGTAGCCCTGGATGCGGACAGCGCTGCCGACTGGCGGAAACAACTGCGCCGGGGACTGTCGCTGGTACTGAATCCTGCATCGCGCTGCGCCTTTTGTCGCCAGCCTGCAACGCTGTTTGTAGATGGGGAAGCCCTCCCTGTGCCCCTTGCTTTTGCCAGACAATTTACTGCAAACCGCACGATCCACTGGCGCGATATCGACAACTACCCGCTACTGGGCGTCGCAGATGGCCTGATCGATCAGTTGGTTTCCCAGGGCACGCTCATCTATCCCCCGGAGGATTTCTGATATGGCTATTGTTGTCCGCACTGCTAACTGGCATAGCGAGCGAAGCACTATCCGCACCATCCGAGAGACTGTGTTTGTGCGGGAACAGAAAGTACCCGCCGATTTGGAGTGGGACACCCTGGAAGAAAGCGCCCAGCATTTCCTTGTTTTCGAAGATGGCGTGGCAATAGGCACTGGGCGTCTGACAGCAGGTGGCAAGATCGGTCGCCTAGCAATCAAAAAATCTGCACGGGGCCTTGGGTATGGCGCGCAGCTGCTTGAGACCATTTGCGAACATGCCCGACACCTTGGACACCAACGTGTTTATTTGCACGCCCAGCAACAAGCCCAGGGGTTTTACAGTCGGTCTGGCTTTGTTGTCGAAGGTGACATTTTCTCAGAGGCGAATATCCCCCATATCAGGATGGTGCGGGATCTGGATTCATTATCTGGCTGACCATTAGCTTTCCCTTGACGCGCTGGATTGCCGGCCTGAAAGGCAGCACTCATCACCAGGCGTAGCTGGTCATCCAAGCTCATACCGAACCTGCAGCCGACAGTGGCACCTAAAGCTTCAGGTTGACTTCCCCCTGGGCACTACAGCCTCTACCCACAACTCCGCTCAAAAGCAGAAAACACCATATATTGTGCAGCATTGCTTTTTATAGTCAATATATAGTGATCCAGATCAAGTGCTACCCCAAGCGCCTCGCTATGCTTCGCGCAGTGTTTTTGAGGACTGCCTATGACGAGCATTGCCACTCCCGCCAACCAAAATCTGTCCAGCTCAGCACACCCAACCACAACTCCGGAAGGCTTTCTGGTCTGCAAGCGCGATGGACGCACACTGGCTTTCGATGCCAGGCGAATCACCAGTGCACTTTTGCGTGCCGGGCGCGCTACCCAGGCTTATGACGAAGAGGAAGCATTGCGTCTCACCCAATCGGTGTTGCAAGTGATTGGCCACCGCTTTGATGACAGCGCACCAATTGATATCGAGGAGATCCAGAATATTGCCGAGCAGGTGCTGATCAGCTGCAATTATGTGGATACTGCACGGGCTTATATTGCCTATCGGGGCCGGCATCAGCAACTGCGTAGTGATCGGCAGTCCCTGGTGAATGTGGAAACCTCAATCAATGAGTATTTGCAGCGGGCAGATTGGCGTGTCGCGGCCAACGCCAATCAAGGCTACTCTCTGGGCGGTTTGATTCTGAACAGTGCCGGCAAAATGATTGCCAACTACTGGCTGAATCATGTCTATTCGAATGAAATCGGCGCGGCCCACAGAGATGGTGACCTACATATTCACGACCTCGATATGCTCGCGGGTTATTGCGCCGGCTGGTCGCTGCGCACTCTGTTGTACGAGGGTTTGAACGGCGTGCCGGGTAAGGTGGAATCCGCACCACCGGCACATCTATCCAGCGCCGTAGGCCAGATTGTCAATTTTCTCGGAACCCTGCAAAACGAGTGGGCTGGCGCCCAGGCCTTCAGTTCCTTCGATACTTACCTGGCCCCCTATGTGCGCAAGGACCGACTGGACTACGCCACCGTGCGCCAATGTATGCAGGAATTGATTTTCAACCTCAATGTGCCGTCCCGGTGGGGGACCCAAACGCCCTTTACCAACCTCACATTTGACTGGGTATGCCCGCAGGATCTGCGCGATCAGGTACCGGTGATCGCAGGCGAGGAAATGCCCTTCACCTATGGTGCTCTGCAGGAAGAAATGGACTTGATCAACCGCGCCTATATCGAGGTGATGAGCGCGGGCGATGCACGCGGCCGGGTTTTTACCTTTCCGATTCCCACCTACAACATCACTGCGGATTTTCCCTGGCACAGCGACAACGCAGAGCGCCTGTTTGCCATGACAGCCCGCTATGGCCTGCCCTACTTCCAAAACTTTATCAATTCAGACCTGAGCCCGAATATGGTGCGCTCCATGTGCTGCCGCTTGCAGTTGGATTTGCGCGAATTGCTCAAACGCGGTAACGGTCTGTTCGGTTCCGCAGAACAGACGGGCTCTCTCGGCGTAGTAACAATCAATTGTGCACGTCTCGGCTACCTTTACTGCGGCGATTGGGATGCCCTGGTCACCCGCCTGGATCGGCTGCTGGAACTGGCGCGGGATTCACTAGAGGTCAAGCGCAAAATTATCCAGCGGCATATGGATGCAGGGCTGTTTCCCTATACCCTCCGCTACTTGGGCACTCTGCGCAATCATTTTTCCACCATCGGGGTAAACGGCATCAACGAGATGCTGCGCAATTTCAGTGGTGACCGCGAGAACATTGTCACTGAAACAGGAACCCATCTGGCCGAAGGGCTGCTGGACCATATTCGCACACGCATGACAGAATTCCAGGAACAGACAGGCCATCTCTACAACCTTGAGGCGACGCCAGCCGAGGGCACCACCTATCGATTTGCCCGTGAGGATCGCAAGCGATTCGCAGATATCATCCAGGCCGGCAGTAAAGAAGCGCCCTACTATACCAACTCATCACAACTGCCCGTTGGCTTTACCGATGATCCTTTCGAAGCCCTGGCCCGGCAGGAGTCCCTGCAGTCCCGGTATACGGGCGGTACCGTATTGCACCTGTATCTGGGCGAGCAGTTGCCAGATAGCGACAGTTGCCGCCGGCTGCTACAGCGCGCACTGCAGCACTATCGCCTGCCCTACATCACGGTAACCCCCAGCTTTTCCATCTGCCCGGTGCACGGTTACCTGAGCGGCGAGCACGAATTTTGCCCCCGCTGTGACGAGGCGCTGCTCGCAAATAAGCAACGCTCCTGCAGCAATTCACACTTGACTACCAAGGAGACATGCCATGCATAAACAAGCCCCAGTATTAAAAGAGAAAGACCGCACCCGCTGCGAGGTCTGGAGCCGTGTGATGGGCTACCACCGTCCGGTCTCATTCTGGAACCCCGGCAAACAATCCGAACACCGGGAGCGCCGTTTCTTTGTAGCCAACAGCAAACCGGGCTCGGTGTAAAATCATGAATGCGCACCTGCAAGTCGGCGGCTTTACGCCGTTTACCGCCATCGATTATCCCGGCGAATTGGCTGCAGTGGTCTTTTGCCAGGGCTGCCCCTGGCGCTGTCGCTACTGCCACAACAGCGATCTGCTGCCCGCCCGTGCCCCCAGCGCCTACGATTGGGACCAGCTTCTGGGCTTTCTTGCCGACCGTCGCGGGTTACTGGATGCGGTGGTATTTTCCGGCGGCGAGCCCACAGCTCAGGAAGCCCTGGAGGGTGCCGTGACCGGAGTACGCAAACTGGGGTTCAAGGTGGGCCTGCATACCGCCGGTATCTACCCGCGCCGCCTGCGCCGCCTGATCCCCCGATTGGATTGGGTCGGCCTTGATATCAAGGCCCTACCGGAAAATTACCCGGCTATTTCCGGTGTGGCCCACAGTGGAGCTACACCCTGGCAATGTGCAAAATTCCTGGCAGAAGCCGGCATCCCCCTGCAGGTACGCCTGACCCGCCACTCCCGACTCACAAGCGACAGCGAACTGGACCAGATCCGTCAAAAACTGCAGCTACTTGGGATTTCCCGCCTGGAAATACAGCATTGCAACAGTGCCCAGGCACTGGACCAGACACTTCAGTTTCAGGAGTAGGTTCCAGGATTTGGTCACATTAGAGGTTGGCCAAAGCTCCTCACTCTGCTCCGGTAGGTCCGGCTGGCAGCTTGGCACACTTTGCGCAAGCCTCAGCAGTCAATCTGCCGGTGTGCCCGACCACCATATTATCTAGCTCCGCCTAAAAGTTAAAAGCCATGCTCTCCCCGACCTCCGTAGTCCGGGATCGTCGGCCCCAGGGTGCTGTAGCACTTTTTCAGCCCCACTGGGTTTTCAGTTTATGGATGAAAAGGTGCTCACAAGTGATTGATACCCATACGCAAGTAGACGATACGTCGCGGCTAACAGTACGTTTGTCCTTTTGCTGCCAACGCACCTCGCAGAGCACCATGACAACGCCATGAGAAGCGACTAAGGTAATCCTAAGTGGTGCATGTCGGAAAACCCGCACCCCGGTACTTTGTCCATGGCGTCCCTTACTGTATGATTGGTTGCCAATGAAACAGGTTCCATCCAGATTTCGCCCCAAACTGGCCTCCCTGGCCACCCTGCTCCTGCTAATGTTCCAGGTGCAGGCTGTTTTGGCCTGTGAAATGATGGATCGCCCGGCACCTGGGGCTGCCTGCTGCTGTGATCATACGGTTGCAGACTCCGAGCCCCCGATGGACTGCTGCGAGTATGAAGCTCAGGTTTCCCTCAAAACACCTCTGGATGGTCACCAGGCAGCCCTGACCACAGCGCCCCTGACACCCGAACTGCCGCAGTTTGCGCCGCCGCCAACTTACCAGTGGCCGCAGATTCTTGCCCCGCCAGCACCAACCAGAGTCACCGGCCTCCTCTCTCACCTCCCCTACCCTGCCAACCGCACCTGGCTCGATACCCTGCGCCTGCGTATTTGATCGCTCCCCTTCTCTGACTCCCCCCGTCCTCACCACCGTTTGAGTGTGCGGGCTTTCAGAATCATTGTCCGAGGAGCGAACCTTGACTGCCAATAATCCCATTGCTGCCCTCAGCAGGCAAAAGACCACGATCGTCCGGCACACTGGAGAACGAGCCCTCTCCAGCCAGGGAGGGAAACCATGAATCGCCTTAACCGTATTGGCTACCTGGCCCTGGGACTTATGCTTGCGGCGGCGACAGGGGCTTTTTTCTGGAAAGGCCACTTTCCACAATCGGCAATCACCGCGGCGGACTTTATTCAGACCGGCCCATTCCAGGTTGCAGTGTCCATCGACCCCCTCAAACCCCGTGTAGGCAGAAACCAAATACGTATCGAAGTGCGGGACTCACAGGGCAATCCGGTAGCCGGTGCCCAGGTGCGCGCTGTGGCGGAAATGCCAGCCATGGGTGCCATGCCGGCGATGCGGGCCCAGGCAGCGTTCAGCGAGACAGCCCCCGGTATTTTCCAGGGCGAGATTGAGCTGGCGATGGTGGGTTCCTGGCCAATGGTCGTAGATGTGGCTACCGGCCACGATCAGCACGTGGATCTCTCCTTCGACATGAGTACCAACCGCAAGGGGCTGCGCCTGAGGTCGGCACCACAGGCATCCGATGCCGCCTATTACACCTGCGCCATGCACCCTTCAGTCAAATCCGCTGATCCTGGAGCCTGCCCTATTTGCGGTATGGATTTACAGCCGGTGCGTCACGACGAGTTAAACAGCAACAGCCTTGTAGTGGAAAGTGCCAGGCGCCAGGCCATTGGTATCAAAACCGGCATGGTGGAACGCAAGCTCTTCTCACTGTCAGTGCACCTGCACGGCCAAGTGACCTATGATGAAACCCGCTTACGCGATATCAGCCTCCGCTTCGGTGGCTGGATCGGTGATCTGGATGCAGACTTCGAGGGCAAACAGGTCAACCGCGGCGATGTACTGTTTACTGTATACAGCCCGGAACTGCTGGCAGTGCAGGATGAGTACCTGAAAGCCCGTCGCCGGGGCGACGCGCTCGAACAGGCAGCGCGCAGGCGTCTACTGCTTTGGGGGCTTTCCGCAGCACAAATTGACTGGCTGGCAGAACAGCAGAAAGCGCAGGACTATATACCGATCTTTGCCCCCGCCAGCGGGGTGATTATCGAGAAAAATATCGTTGCCGGCTCCTCCTTTGAAAAAGGGAAGAACCTGCTGCGAATTGCCGATTTAAGCCGGATATGGATCGAAGCTCACGCCTATGAAGATCAGCTACCCCTTCTGCAAGTCGGTATGCCTGCCAGGGTGCGCCTCACCAATGTACAGCACCGGGACATACCGGCCACACTTACCCAGATTGACCCCTTCCTCAATCACAGCAACCGCAGCGCACGCCTGCGAGTCTCGCTACCCAATACCACTGGCGAACTGCGGCCCGGTGTGTTTGCAGACATCCTGCTCAGTGCCGAGTTGGGCAACCAACTGGTGGTGCCGCGGGATGCCGTGCTGATATCCGGCAACAAACGCATTGTGTTTCGCGATCTGGGTGAAGGCCGCTTGGAGCCGGTTCAAGTTCGCACAGGTTATGGCGACAGCGACCAGATAGTGATCCGCTCCGGCCTGCTGGCCGGGGACAGGATAATCACCTCCGGCGTTTTTCTGATCGCTGCGGAAAGCCGTCTGAAGTCGGGGGCGCAGCAATGGTAACTTACCAACCGAAAGGACTGATTGCGCGCATTATCAGCCTCTGTGCCAGCAAACCCGGCATTACCCTGGTCCTTGCGGCCATAGCCGCATTGGCAGGCTACCGTGCACTGATAAACGTCCCTCTGGATGCCATTCCAGACTTGTCCGATGCCCAGGTTATCGTGATGACAGAGTGGCCCGGCCGCAGCCCTGACCTGGTGGAGGACCAGATTACCTACCCCCTCTCCACCGCGTTGCTGGGGCTCCCCAAAGTTAAATCTGTGCGGGGCCAGAGCTTCCTCGGGCTCAGTTTTGTCTATGCCATTTTTGAAGACGGCACCGATATATACTGGGCTCGGTCGCGGGTTCTGGAGTACCTGAACCAGGTGGCGGCTCAGTTGCCTGAGAATGTACAACCCACTCTGGGCCCGGATGCCACCGGTGTGGGATGGATATTCCAATATGCTCTGGTAGATCGCAGCGGCAAGAACGACCTGCAGGAACTGCGCGCCCTGCAGGATTTCAAGCTGCGTTACTGGCTCACCTCGGTCGCAGGGGTTGCCGAAGTGGCCTCCATTGGCGGCTTCGAGAAGGAATACCAGGTGCAAATCGACCCCTATCGCCTGGGGATGTTCAATATTCCCCTGGGTAAAGTGGTCGAAGCCATCCGCCGCAGCAATAACGATACCGGCGGGCGCGTGCTGGAAATTGCCGGCCACGAACACATGGTGCGCGGTCGCGGTTATATCCAAAGCGTCAGGGATCTTGAGCAGGTTGTCATCGGAGTCAATGCGGAAAAGATTCCCGTGACCCTCAACCAAATTGCCGACATCAGCCTGGGGCCGGCCATGCAGCGCGGTATTGCCGAACTGGATGGCGAAGGGCAGACCGTGGGCGGTATTGTCATTATGCGCTACGGAGAAAATGCCCTCAAAGTGATCGAACGGGTCAAACAGCGTATCGAGGAAGTCAGCGCCGGCCTGCCCGAGGGTGTGGAACTGGTCGTGACCTATGATCGCTCCGACCTGATCAACAGCGCCATCGACAACCTCAAACACACCCTGCTGGAGGAAATGCTGGTGGTCGCAGCGGTAATCGCGCTGTTCCTGCTGCATGTGCGCTCCGCACTGGTGGCGGTCATTACCCTGCCCATCGCTGTACTGCTGGCTTTTATCCCCCTTTCCATCCAGGGGCTGACTGCCAATATTATGTCCCTGGGCGGTATCGCTGTGGCTATCGGTGCCATGGTGGATGCGGCTGTGGTGATGGTGGATAACATCCACAAACAGCTCGTGGCAAACAGCGGCAAAGCGCTCTCTGCTGGCGAACGCAGAGACTTGGTCGTCGGCGCGATGCAGGCAGTGGGTCCGAGCATTTTCTTCTCTCTGGTGATTATCACGGTTTCCTTCCTGCCAGTGTTCGCACTGGAAGCCACCGAGGGCCGTTTATTCAAACCCCTCGCCTTCACCAAAACCTACAGCATGGCCTTCGCCGCACTGCTCGCCATCACCCTGATCCCGGCCCTGGCGGTGTTATTGATCCGCGGTAAATTCCGCAGCATAGAACGCCCGGTGACGCGGGTGCTGGTGAAAACCCTGCAACCGGTGATTCACTATTGTATCCGCCGGCGCAAAGTGGTCTCCGTCTTGTCGCTGCTGGCTCTGGTCTCAATGGCCTACCCCATCAGCAGGCTCGAGAGTGAATTTATGCCGCCATTGAATGAAGGCAGCATTCTCTATATGCCCACAGCCCTGCCCGGCATGTCTGTAAGCGAGGCGGGCAAAGTGCTGCAGCAGATGGATACCGAACTGAAGCGGTTCCCCGAAGTGGAGCGGGTATTCGGCAAAATTGGTCGCTCCAACAGTGCAACTGATCCGGCGCCGCTCTCCATGGTGGAAACCGTGATCAGCCTGAAACCAAAGAGCCAATGGCGTCCCGATCTTAGCTGGGACGACCTGCTCGCGGAAATGGATGAAAAACTGCGTTTCCCCGGCATGCCCAATATCTGGTGGATGCCAATCCAAACGCGCACGGAAATGCTCGCAACCGGTATTCGCAGCCAACTCGGTATCAAAGTATTCGGCGATAGCCTGGAGGAAATTGAACAGACCACCCTGGCCATTGAGGCCGCCCTGCGCACCGATGATCGCACCGCAAAGGCAACCCGCAGCGTCTTCGCCGAACGGCTTACTGGTGGTTACTTTCTGGACTTTGATATTGATCGCACAAGGGCCTCTCGTCACGGCCTCAATGTCCAGGACATCGAGGATGTCATTTCGGCTGCCGCCGGCGGACTCGCCACTACCCAGACCATTGAAGGGCGCGAGCGTTACGATGTCCTGGTGCGCTACGCCCGCGACTACCGGGATACCCCGGAGCAGCTGGAACAGATATTGGTGCCAGCATCGGACGGTGCTCAGATACCACTGAATCAATTGGCAAATCTCCACTATCGTACAGGTCCGCCGATGATTCGCAACGAGGATGGACAGCTTGTGGGGTTGGTATTTGCCGATCTGAAAAGCGGGGTCGCTGTTTCTGACTATGTGAGCCGCGCCCGGCAAGTGGTTGCGGACCAGATCTCTCTCATACCCGGCCAGCGCATTGCCTGGGCCGGCCAATACCAGTATCTGGAACGTGCGAAATCCCGTCTGCAATGGCTAGTACCACTGACTCTACTAGCCATCTGTTTCCTGCTTTATCTACATCGCGGAAGCCTGGCTGACACACTCTTTGTACTTATAGCCATGCCCATGGCCCTGATCGGTGCCTTCTGGCTGTTGTACCTGCTGGAGTACAAACTCAGCGTCGCTGTGTGGGTTGGCATGATTGCCATGGCGGGGCTCGCAGCAGAAATGGGATTGTTGATGTTGCACTACCTGTCTGCCACAAACAGCGTGCTGACTGGTCCCGTGCCCGGCCCTGTGGATGCCACAAGACACGTAGCTCAAGCTGCAGCCAGCCGTATCCGACCGATGCTGATGACCAGTCTTACCTTGCTGATTTCTTTGATACCCGTCATGATCTCCGACGGTACTGGCGCAGATGTTATGAAACGTATTGCCGCACCCATGGTCGGGGGCACGGTAAGCACACTGGTGTTTGTACTGTTGGTGATGCCAGGGGTATTTTTCCAATGGCAGAGCAGAATCCCCCGTCATTAAGTTAATGGTACCCTGTACCATTGTCGACTTCCATCTTGTTGACCCATGATCGTAGGGTCTCGGGTGTGCAGCCGATCTTGGAGACAATAGATGTGATCGCTGCTCAACGTGATTGATGCTCGTGCTCGCCGGTCAACACCATGCGAACTGCGCGTTCCCGTACTTCGGGGGAATATCCAGGTCGTTTGCTCATTGGCTAATTCTCTCAAGAAAGTTAGCCTCCGAGAAACCCGCGGGGATTCAGAAGTTTAGATGCGCAGTTTTGGCAGCCAGAGAAAATCTGGGCATGATTCAGGCTACTCAATATTGTAGATGGACTAGGGTAGCCCATCTACACGCGCTATTTAGCGTTTTTTAGAGATTTTATATTGATTAATTTTGATAACGACTTTTTAAGTGTATTTTTTATAAATTGTAGTTACCTATTAACAGAGTGATTACTTCGACCTTCTGCCCCACCAGAGGCACACCTTCCGTTCTCCTGTGCGCTCCCCAAGCGGTAGCTGACTGTTTGCTGGCAATACGCAAGCACCTGTAAGCTTTCGTGTTGTCCAATCGATAACTTGTTAGATTTCCAGCCAACACATGATGCTTGCTAGGTTACTCACTCTTTCATTACTACTGATTACGCTCTCCCAAAGCGCCCTGAGCTATGAGCTGCTGTATACCGTAAAGATTGCGCCCGATACAAAGCTGGCACATGTCAGTATTGAATTAAGCGGCGAACAACTTCCCAGCACGCTCACCCTCAACCTGAGTTCGGGCCGCTATAAGAACCTGTCAAGCAGACAACCGTTGGAGATTGAGGAGAACAGGGCTATCTGGCATCCCGCTGGACCCAGGGCAACACTCAGCTACAGCTTTATCATCGATAACCAAAGAAGCAACGGCAGTTATGACTCGCGGATTACCGAAGACTGGGCAATACTTCGTAGCGACAAGCTGATTCCCCCCATATCAACAAGCGGTAAGGGCCATGCCAACGCCCGATTGCAGCTGCAACTACCCAAGCACTGGTCTGCCGCCCTCCCCTATCCAAAGATAGACAAATACCTGTTCCGGCTATCGGACCCAACACGCCGTTTTGTGCGCCCCAAAGGCTGGATGATCGTAGGAAAAATCGCCAGCCGCCAGGACCGGATCGCCGATACCTCCACTTGGGTTTCCGGCCCTTTGGGAGAAAATATTCATCGCCAGGATGCGCTCGCGTTTCTCAATTGGAATCTGCCGGAAATCAAGAAAATCTTTCCTTTATTTCCCGACCGCTTGCTGATCGTAACGGCCCGTGACCCCATGTGGCGTGGAGGGCTTTCCGGCCCTCGCTCCCTGTTTATGCATGCAGATCGACCATTGATCAGTGCAAACCGCACCAGCAGCATGATCCATGAACTGATCCATGTAGCCACAGGTATTCACGGTGACAGCCAGAGCGATTGGATTGTCGAAGGCCTGGCTGAATTTTACTCTCTGGAAATTCTGCGCCGCTCCGGGGGAATCAGTGAAACCCGCTACCAGGAAGCGATGGATAATCTGATGAAATGGGGGGAAAAAGCACCAACCCTGCTGGTGAAGCGCTCCTCCGGCCCGGTTACCGCCCGTGCTGCGGGTGTAATTATGGCGCTGGATAAAGAAATTCGCGTCGCCAGTGGCAGGAAAGCAAGTATTGATGATGTGGCCCGGGCTCTGGCCCGCACCAGGGGAGAAGTGACCCTTAATCGCTTCAGAGCACTGTCGGAAAAAGCAGCTGGAAGGCCAGTGGAGACATTGGCAAGCGGCAATCTCACCGAGAAGAGACATTGATCCGCTAAAAAACACCAAGTGCCCACAAAAAAAAGCCCTGACGACGGGGGGGGAGAGCGTCAGGGCCAAGACCATTAGGAGTGAAACTTGGAGGATTTCATCCTTGCTACACATCGGGCAATTACCATATGGCGCGCCCTTCTGACGTTACTAAACACGTTTTGGGGGAGACGTGTTAGCCAGATAAAAACAGTATCGGACACCAGTGGGAGATTGCCAGCAAGCTAAACCACAAATCTAGAACAAATAGAAATAGGTTTATTGGCAACATCGCTAAAAGTTATTATGTCAATTTACCTAACGCATTATGACGACTTTACTGGCTTTTACTCAATTTTTTTCAAGTAGACATAAACAAGGCTTGACTAAGCGGGGATAGTCCCTAGAATAGCCTCCCTCATACAGTCACGTGTATGTAACTATAAGAAAACGCTAGGATTTTTCTACTTTATCCGATAAAATCCGGCGCGTTTGGGCTCCGTATCTAGCGGAGTAATAGGCTAGGTGGCAGAGTGGTCATGCAGCGGACTGCAACTCCGTGTACGCCGGTTCGATTCCGACCCTAGCCTCCATTTTCATTGAGGTGAACTTTATGGATAAAGTGCTGAGCGAAAGGCTAAAGCCCCTCGCAGAGTACCTTTTCCCTCGGTTACCAACACCGATGAGCTCGAGTGATTCAAGAATCCACAACCAACCTTTCTGAATCAATGCGTTTAGCTTTCGGTACATCCACACACCAGATGATACCTATCTGGCCCGAGTGGTGAAATTGGTATACACAAGGGACTTAAAATCCCTCGGCTGTAATGGCCATGCCGGTTCGAGTCCGGCCTCGGGCACCAATAAAATCAAGCACTTAGCGAGAAATTTCTAAAACCTCTCCAATGAGGCGGAGGAAAATCTCGCCAAAGTGTCAACGCACGTTTCACCCCCCCTGCCCTCTGATCAGATCTCATACAAAACTGCTCGCACCCGCTGGAAAACCCCGTGGTTACTGGCTTCCAGCCATTTTGACCTGTGAAAAATCTCTTCAATTCTCTTCATTTTTCTTCAATTTGTGAAATCCCAAAAATCGCTACAGCCCACGGCTGGCGGGGGTTTGCGGTGTTTTCCAATTTTACTGGGTAAAGGAAAGTCCAAAACCGGCAGGCGTGGAGAGGAGTGATCACAGCCCTTTTTAGTTGCTCAAAAAAATACAGATCAATACGTGCCAGCTGATTAAGTGCCTGAGTTAAACGACTCCCGGCAAAGCCGGGAGCTTATAGGGTGACGCCCTCAAAGGGCTTTATTTGCACCCAAGGCGCTATAGCCGAGAGTGTAAATAATTCTGTGTAACCGCTCCTGCCAGTTGCTTATTGGTAGTCGGCGAGTGGAGTACTGAACTCGATCATAAAGCGGTTTAGAGCTGGCTTCCAGTTACGGATTGGCATCGTCCATTTTTTTGAAGCAGCCTGCATAGCCAGGCACACCACCTTCATCGCGGCGTCGTCAGTAG
>NZ_JAVAMR010000069.1:0-11765 GCF_030731025.1 Microbulbifer sp. 2205BS26-8
GCCTGGGTGCTGTATGAACACCTGCGCGAGCAGCTACAAGACACCAAACTAGGCAAAGCCTTAATAGCCATCTTGCGCAATCGCTTGATCAAAGTTGGGGCCGTGGTGATCAAGAATACGCGCCGCTTTCGCTTCCTGCTGCCGACATTGCTTCCTGACAGAGAAATCTTTTGCAAGCTGGAAATGCTGCGGTGTGAAGCTGGCCGTGCAAAATTCGGGCTAACACTCTCAGTGAAACCCAACCCCATCTGACTGTTTAAAATTCAGACAACATCTCGCAGATCAGGTTGAAAGTCCTGCAGCCACTGGCAGCACAACCACTTACGATCCGCATACTTAAATCGAAGGGGGAACATCAACAACGGAGTTCTGTTCAAATGGAAAAACCCGGGGGGGATTCAAACCGTCTGGCCTACCAATTTCAGTCAACCGGAAAACCGATGATAGATTCTCAGTAAATAACAATGCCAACCCAACGTATAAAGCTTTCCGAAGGACCTTTATACTTTGGCCTGGCCCTTTGAGCTGGCTGAGCAAAGCCCGGCAAACGCCGGGCCGAGTGGTGGATAGAGCAATCTCTACTGCATCGTGTTGTTGCCGTTAGACCCACTATTATTGCCGTTACCGTTGTTCTTTTGCATGTTCATCATCTTGTCAGATTTTTTCTTATCGTGATGACCTCCCATCTTGCGCCACTCTTCCTTGAACTTGGTCCAGAAAGAATCATTTGGCGCCTTGGTACAAGCGGTGATAATCATCGGGGTCACCTTTTCTGTACCTTCAATATCCAAAATATCGCCCTCTTCCTGGTCGCGCTTTGAGAAAGCCGCAGCCCAGTAGACGGCCTTGGGCTTAAACTCGTCATCAATTGCCAGAAAGTCCGCACAAGTCCACTCCTTTGCCGACTTCTTGGAATGGGTTTCCGCAAACACAGCTGCAGAAGCAGTAAGACTGACAATTACTAAGGGAAGGATGTACTGCTTGCTTTTCACAATCATTTCTCCAAAATTTCCGGGAGTTTACTCCGTGAATTAACGACAGGTCATATCCAGTCTGCATGTTTCCTGAAAACTGTTGGATCTCGACACACCTATCACCACGAACGCCCCGGCGGGCTGTAAAGTGCCCACCGACCCAGCACTGCGACAGCGGAAACGCAAGCCAGAGCAGCGAATCTAAAAGGCGCCTGACCCATAGAAAGAATAGACGTATTTTTCATTTTTGAGACTATATCGTGAAGTTTTCCTTTTTAATGCCCTTGGCAAGCCACAACAAATCCGAAAGAGCTTCCCAGGCTCTTGCATAGAGAGCCATGACCAAACGGGGGGGAGAGAGCCTCTGAAGACCAGGCCCATCGCCAAGCAGTACACTCTTTTCATCTCAAGGCAACAACACAATGATTCTTATTGGTAAGCGCACTTGATTTGAATAGACCCATTCCTTTTTCCTATAAGCCCAATGCTTTATCTGACTGCAAGGTCAATAATTGTGCCTATTGGGTATCGCATGGAGTCCACTAAGGTCCATATATTTTCTGGGAGGTCATGGACGGGGGAGGGGTTGCGAGAACATAAAAGCTGCCAAGGTATGTCATTTCTCCATTGCATTGTCTGGATCGGTTGTACTGTAGCGTATATAAAAGTCGATACTATCACCCGTTGAATGACCCAAGGTAGAGAAGAGGCGATTAATGGGACAAGACAACTTCCCTTCCTGCTCCGAGTACATCTGAGGGTATTGGAAAATGACTGCAAAAAAACCCGCCTATTTCCTCTGAGTTCAGGCTTGCTAGAAGGTAGCTATCACTGTCAATGTACTCTGAGTCTCGCCAGGTTGGATCCATTATGTGCTCATCCTATAAAGTCTGGACTCTGCCATAATAATCTTGCTCGCCATAGTGACGCAGTAAACACCGGGAGGTCTCCCATCTCCAACTTATGAAATGGCCAAATTTGTCAGTCCACTTCAAACAAATATATCAAAGAGACATCGCCAAAGAGGCTTTACCTGCTCTGTCAATTGGAGCCTGGCCGGCGTTTAGTTAAGGGTCGTCTCCTCGCTGTGTCCAACGATGCGATATCGGCTCTATGAAACTATTTAAACGGTGGGTAAATTAGATAGCCACACCCTGGTTTATTCTCACTCAGAAACCGTACCAACACCATTTCATACCGCTTTTAGTCCCTGTTTCACAACCACATACACTGTGCTTTATTTATATAAACCAGTTTCCAGGAGCGGAATACTCTATACCAGAGGCGTATGGTTTTTCGTCCAATCGAATCTGTAGTAGGAAATTTATACGCCAAAAGATTACCTTCATGCCAGATAATAATAAATATATTTTTAGACGCCAACATTTGATCTTTTTTCTACACCCGTGATTTCGTGCGACTAGACTGACCATTGATTGGGCTGATTGCTATTAGATCTGCTGAATATGAATGGAGTTACCACAAATGAAGATGACGCGTATTTTAATCCCTGTAATGACGCCCCTCGCCTTAGCAATCTCTAGTGTCGCTTCGGCAGGACCCGCTGGCTATGCCCCACCTCCGCCGCCCACCCAGGAAATTAAGTTTCGTATTGGCGGAGCCTATGTCTCACCTAATTCCGACTATGTCACCTTTGCTGATGAATATCTCCTCTGGCCGGGGAACATATTTGACTGGGGTGCTTTTCGAGCCAATGTGGACCCGGATGAGGAGTGGGGCTGGTTTATTAGCGGCGAATGGAAACCAATGGATCACTTCAGTGTATCATTAAGCTACACCGATGGAGATCGCCACGATGGAGGCAATCGCAGACCCTGGCTTCACCGCTTTAACAATGGAAACTTTTTGGATCGCCATCACGGCGACTTTGCCCGCTGGGAGCCCGAATTTACGGCGCTATATCTAAACTGGTATCCTTTGGACCCCAGTTGTTTAGTGCAGCCTTACATGGGTGTTGGTATTAATTATACCGACTTTAGTGACGAGGACCTCAGGAACTGGGGATGGGTCGACCCGTTAACCACAGTATTCATTCCCTTTGCAGGTGACCTGAGCCTGGGATACAGCTGGGGATACTCCTGGCAGATTGGTGTTGACTTCAACTTTGGCCATGATAGCAGCTGGTTAATTAATGTCGCTGCTGTCTACTACGATGTAGATACTGATATTGAAGTTAATACCTTCTTTACCGATCCTGGCACCGGAGATATCTATTTTCACCGATTCGGCGGTGATTATCTCTATGATCCCTGGTCATTTAATATAGGTGTCGGCTACAAGTTTGATTTCCACTGGTAATCAAACTCGCTTCAAAAAAGGGCGCACCTGCGCCCTTTTTTATTTTTCCATCAACAGTAATCCTGTCTTCTCTTTAGCTATCCGATACTCAAAAGGGTATGCAATGACTATTTGAATTATAGGATTGACAGGCGCACGGCATCGATCTGAAAGTGGCGGTGAGGGAGTCCGCTTGTACACCTTCCAATACCATCCTGTAGCTTCCACCAAATCCTATTAAATACAGGGAGTTAGGGTTATATTACTTCCAAAATTATCCAAAGTCTACCCAGGAAATCCGCGACAAAGTGGGGGGCCAAGTGGGGGGCTACATTCAGGGGAAATATGGGAAAGCTAACTGTAAAAGAAATTGAAGGGATTAAGGCGCCAGGAAAGTATGATGACGGTGATGGTCTGCGCCTGATCGTTAGAGCCTCGGGAGCCAAAAGCTGGGTTCTACGCTACCAGCTTCACGGAAAGCGCCGCGAGATGGGCCTAGGCAGCCTGGATGATGTGGGCCTAAAGAAAGCGAGAGCTGAAGCCGGAGTGCAGAGGAAGCTGATCCTCCAAGGCGTGGACCCTGTAAACGAACGGCGACGTATTCAGCAGCAACAGAAATCTGTCGCGCAAAGCAAAAAAGCGCAAAGGGCCACCTTTAAAGATGTGGCCGACTTCTACATACAGTCACACCGCGAAGGCTGGAAGAGCGCCAAGCACGCCCAACAGTGGGAGAACACCCTGAAGCAATACGCGCACCCGGTTATAGGCGACAAGGCCCCCTGCGAAATCACCACCGACCATGTGCTAAAGATATTGAAGCCAATCTGGCTCGGGAAGTCGGAGACGGCGAGCAGGGTTCGCAATCGCGTTGAATTGGTGCTTGATGCTGCTAAGGCCAGAGGGCTTCGAGAGGGAGAGAACCCAGCCCGCTGGCGCGGCCATCTGGACAAACTGCTGCCGAAGCGCTCAAAGGTGCGGAAAGTAAAACACCACAGCGCCCTACCCTGGGCAGAACTGCCAGCGTTCATTCGGGAAGTCTCCAAGCGTGAAGGGCTGGCTTTCAGCGCCATTGAATTGACCATCCTGACTGCCACCCGCACCAGTGAGGCTCTGGAAGCGACCTGGGATGAAGTCGACTTCATCACCAAGACCTGGACAATCCCAGGCGAGCGAATGAAGGCGGGCAAGACGCATCGTGTGCCTCTGGCGTCGCCTGTGGTGGCTTTGCTGGAATCTCTACCCCGGATTGATGACAACCCGCACCTTTTCCCCGGCCAGCGCAAGGGGCGCCCCCTGTCAAATATGGCCATGCTTATGGCACTACGTCGCATGCAGCGAGATGACCTTACCATCCACGGGTTCCGATCAAGTTTCCGAGATTGGGCGGGAGAGGCCACTCCGCACCCGCGAGACGTTTGCGAGCAGGCCCTAGCCCACAGCCTGGGGGACTCTGTAGAGGCTGCCTACCGGCGTGGCGACTTGTTCGAGAAGCGAAGGACGCTGATGGCCGATTGGGCTGCCTATGCAACTTCCGCTCTCGCGGATACAAATTTCCAGTGATACAATACAAGGAATACGAAGGGAGGTCTCATGTCTACCTATACCATTCCAAAGGGTGCCAAAGAGCCACCACCAAAAATTGAAATAATTGACGGACGTCAAGTAAAAGTTGTACATCCGAAAAGTGCCAGCGCAACCAGTAAGCGCCTCATGGCCAAATACTCCCGAGCACTGGATATACTCAAAAACCGCTAAGGAAGTGCGCATATGGTCAATGTGGAAGACCTGAAGCACCTAACTGCAGGTGATGTGCAAAGCTACCATGACTACATCCTCGGCCATAGCCCTGGGCTGAAAGGTACCAAGCCGGGGATGCACGTCGAATCGCTTATCGGGCGGATTCATCACAATATCTTTTATGGCTCTTTTCACGGTATAGAAGAGGTCGCGGCACTATATGCTGAGGCCATAGCCAAAGGCCACGTCTTTAACGATGGCAACAAGCGAACGGCTCTGATTTCCATGCTCACTTTTCTCGAAGAGAATGATGTTGGTGTGGATACAGACCAGGAACACCTTGCCGAGTGGATCATTGATCTGGCAGATGGGCGAGCGACCCATAAGGAGTTCGCCCCCTGGCTAAAGACGCGCCTGCGGGGTAGCCTCCCCGCAGAGCTTGCTTAGCGATCTTGTGCACATCCATTAATGAAATAGCTCTGTGCCTGCAGTGCAATCAGGGGCCACTGGCTTGAACGGGCCGGCTTTGTGGTGGATACGCCGATCAAGGTCAGGGTCATGGAGGGGTGTTTGGTGTTGACTGCTGAATAGGTGTCTTAAAGACAAAGCCCCCGCAGAGGCAACCTGCCGGGGGTATACACATTTCTGTTAAAATTTGTGGACAATAATTGAGCGTCAGACTGAGAGAGTGTATTCCCATTCCCTCTGAAGGAATCAACAATGAAAGTGATGGGTATCAACTCGGCAGAAGTTCTCTGCCGAGCTTAAACACTTTGAAATTCCTATACATAAATTCCTATACATAAATTCCTATGCATCAAGGCCGCAGAAGCTCTTCGAAAATGAATCGCGTTATTCATAAATCCATTGTTCATCGACACTCGATATTGCCGAATACGCGTGTACGCCCACATACCAAACACCAGGAGTTGGATTGTTAATAACGCACGACTCCGTGCTGGTAGTAGTCCAAGAACGACAATTATATTCACTGGTGTTAGGCTCCAAACCAAACCTAACATACAGGTCAGCATCGCCGTTGCCGCCATTAGTGTTCACAGTTAATCTGACCGTCCCAGAAGGGATAGTAATAGCGTGAATGAACCACTGCTTTGGTTCCAGTGTAATATCCAGGTTACTGCCACTACTATCACCGGAGCTTACATACACTGTGCGCGTAATGGTATCGGTCAAATCGTCATTGTCCGTCACCGTAAGGGTCACAGAGTAATTGCCGCTATCGACATAGGTATGGCTCGGGCTAACGCCGGTACCGTTAGTGCCATCACCAAAGGTCCAGGCGTAGTTGACAATTTCACCGTCTCTGTCCGTTGATCCTGAGCCATCAAATGAACAAGCCTTTAGGTCGCAGCTATAATTGACGCTGGCATTGGGTGCATAAGGACCGGAACCGTCATCAGCTACTCTACCATCAATTGCTAATTCTCCCGTGTTGGCGCTATCCAACCAATGGCTCATTCCAGTATTGTTGGTACCACCACCGTTCCAACTGACAGCCAAAGCGCCATACCAATCGGACAAGTCATTACCACAAGCTGCACCTCCGCCATGCAGCTGGCCTATCACGCGTTGGTTTTGGTCAAACAATGGCGAACCAGAAGAACCTGGTTCTGTGGTGCCATGGTCCCAATCAATAACTCTAACATGAGTTCCATTAGCATCGGGAGTAGAGCTACCGTAAGCTGTTCGAGTTACCGGGTCATTTTCAAAGCTAATACGCTTTTCATCAACATTGGGGTGGTGGATAGCGACAGCGGAAATTGCCATTTCGGGACCGGCATTCCAACCCGATAAATAAACATTATGGTCCGGGTCAAATGGATCATCTAACTCCACTAGAGTAAAATCAGATGGACTGTAACTAGCACGAAAAATAGCACCTGTATTAAAGTCGTTTAATGAGCCATCTCCTGGTCCTCCGCTATCGCCACTACCCGGGGTACGGCAATAGCTATTTTGGTAATTCCAATACGTCACTAACGATGCCGCATTGTTGACATCGATTCCACAATGATTCGCTGTTAAGAAAAATCCTTTGCCATCGTTCATCGTATTATTAAGTGCACTACCGGTGCAAAATAATGATCCTCCCGTACTAATCGCTGCCACTGAGTTGATCTGATTTTGCCACAGAGCACCCTCTGGACACATTACGTCAACATTACAAGAACCGGACTTCAGCTTAACCTGCTCCAAAATACCCGCTACGCTGGAACCTAAATAACCGTGATTTACTGACGATAGATGCACACGTAAAAACGCAAGCTTGTGTGTGGGAACATTTACCTCTACCACCACAGAATCGCCCGGTAACATTGGCGTCCATAGCTGGCCATGCTCTTCATTATCCATCGCAGTAAATGGGCGAATAATATGTTTTCTATCAGGCGTATAAACAAATAACGCTCCCCCTTTAGGCATATAAAAATCTGAAAACCCAAGATTCAATGACAAAGCTCCTGGTGAGGTTATCCGTGTACGCCAGACTGACATCTCAACACCGTCATGTTTAGCCTTATCAAGAACTTGCCAGCGGTCTTGCGGAGAGATAGACACAGCAATAGGTTCGGCATATTTCAGTACCGGTGGAGCATTAACGTACTGTCTTAGATTTGCATCCCGGGCTAATAGCTGAGCGTTATCAAATCCTGGTAAGTCAACATTTTCCCACTGACTATCGGGGTTAGAGTCGGTTAATTCAGTGTAGTTAAATGTCAGTGGTTTTTCTGTATAAGAGCTAACATGCGTTGCCAAAAGCGTTAAGAAAAATACAATGACAGTAGAACGATAGCAATTTATTTTTTTCATATAGAGTAGATTCCTTTTTTTCCAACAAGTCTGAATAAACGAGCAGGAGCAATCCTAAGTGCGATAGCTAAACGATTAACCTTGGAAGAGGTCGAGAGTCATGGCTAATATCGATAAGCCTGCGATCAAAAATATAGTGCCACCATCAAAGAAAAATCCAGGAAGAAAGTAACGCCATCGACAATCTCAAGACCAGCACTAACTGAGGTAAAACCACTCCAATTCAAAATTCCAGCAAATATGCATCAAGAAATCAAGCAGTTTCTCCAATACATTAACTAGCTCTTCGTACTGTTCATTGCTTGTTTTCGTCTTCAGGTATCTCGGTGTCGTTAAATCGCTTTCTTCAAGACCAACGGTGTTCGGTTAAATCACGTATACCTCAGAAGCATTGACATCAGCTGGCGTTCATAGAGCTTCCGGGAGGCTTTCTTCCAAAAATAGTATTTTAGGAGTAACCGGTCATTGTAGGGTAACCGGTCATTGTAGTGCGTCATTCACCAATCCAAACCCTCACACTATTCTGGCCACCGTCAACAACACGGAGGCCAACCATGAGTTCAACAGACAACCACACTTTACGTCCGCGTCGGTCCGCACAACAATGGTAAGCGCCTAAGCAACCCCACTCTTGCTATTCCAGGGTAGCAATGCCTCAATCTGCTCCACGGTTTCTGCCTGGGGCAGTTGCGTAAACACCTTTCTGAGGTATTGATATGGCTCCAGTCCATTAACCTTGGCGGTCTCGATCAAACTGTATAGGTTGGCACTGGCTTTGGCCCCCTTTACGCTGGTAATAAAGAGCCAGTTTTTACGCCCTACCACAAAGGGTCGGATAGCATTCTCTGCCCGATTGTTGTCGATGGGATATTGTCCATCATCCAGATAACCGATGAGTCTTGGCCATTGGTTGTGTAGATACGCCAGAGCCTTGCCCAAGGTGCTCTTGGGTGGCGTCTTGGGCAAATTTTTTTGCAGCCAAATGTGAAGCTTATCTGTGACGGATTTGGCCCGTTGTTGTCGAGTTAGATGACGTTCATCTGGTGGGAATTTTTTACTGCGCTTTTCGATAGCGTAGAGTTTTTGGATAAAGGCCAGTGCTTGATCGGCTTTGCCCGTTTTCCCCTTGGATTGTTGACGCCGGGCGGCAATAAATTTCCTTCAGGCATGGGCCCAGCAGCCCAGGCGAGTCAGCTGTTGTTGCTCGCACACCCGCTGGTAGCCTTCGTAACCGTCCACCATCAAGGCAGCAAGGTATCCTGACAGCCGCTGTTCGGGAATGCTGGCATTGCGAGCCATCCAGTTGGCCAGGATGCTGCGACTCAGTTCAATGCCCAATCGTTGGAAGATCACTCTCTGGCGGTACAGGGGTAAGGCATCGACGTATTTGTTAGTGGCTACATAGGCCAGCAGGCCTGGGCTGGCAATACTTTTTTCAATGGGTTGCTTTGGTTTATCGGCTGTGACCAGATGCTTCTCACAGCAGGGGCAAGCGTACTTCTTGCGGAGGTGGCGTAGTATCTTGACCTGCGCTGGAATAATGTCCAGCTGTGTGTGGCTTTATTCTCCAATCACCTGCAGGGGAGTACCGTCGTGGGGACAGACCTTTTGATCATCCGGTAGGTCATGGATGATATCTTCACAAGGCAGGTTATCGGTAAGGCTGATGCGAGGGTGTTTGCGGCGGATATGGGCGTCAACGGCGGTGGTGCCACTGATATCTTCGCCTTCGGATTCCTCACAATCAGCCAGATCGCTTAACTCAGCCTCGTTAAATAAGCTCAGTTGATTGGTGGTGACCTTTTCACTGGAGGGACCAAATTGCTGTTGGCGCAGACTTTTGATGTAGTCTTCTAGCTGTTGGATGTAGGACTTTTGTGCATCCAGCTTCGATTCAAGAGAGGCAATCTGGCCTTTAATGCGCGTGTTTTCAGACTGTAAGCTGGCCAGGTTTTGCATGGCCGTATGTTACCAGAACAACCTGGGAAGCCCCACCAAAACAGGAATAAATTAGCTAAAAAACCGCCGTGTTTTGGGTTCCAAACTGCAGTACTTGATGTGGCTGCATTTGGAGGATGTCGTAACCGCGTAGTAGCCAGTCAAATTGTTCAGCTGTCAGTTCAACCACGTCATCCTGGTATTTGCGAGGCCACTTGAATTTATCTTTTTCTAGCTGTTTCTGCCACAGGCAAAAACCGGTGTGATCCCAGTATAGGACCTTGAGCTTGTCGCGGCGCTTGTTACAAAACACGAATAGCGCCGGATCAAATGGCGACAGCGCCATGGTCTGCTCCACGATTAGGGAAAGGCCATTGATGGCTTTGCGAAAATCCACCGGGCCACGATGCAGATAAATTTTAGGGGCTTGCCACTGAATCACACTGCCAGTTCCCGTACGAGCTCAGCCATCCATTCGGGAGAAATGCCACAGGGAAAGGTCAGTTCAATGCCCTGCCATCGCAGAGTGAAGATGTGAGCGTGCGTGGCAGGTAACACGCGGGCGGAGACGAAGGCAGGTTGACTGGATTCAGTTGCAACGGATGGCGGCGTCCACTGTAACTGCTTTTTGCGCAGGCTGAAATACTTGGGACAGAGCTTGTGCTGGCGGCAAAAGGCGGCTGCGGTAAGGTTGCTGGTGTGGTGCTGCGAAAATAGTGCCAACCACTCGGCGCGGCTTCGTTTGCTCATAGAGTGCTCCTTTTAAAAAGAGAGCACGCTACGACATATCGACTGGCTTGAGGAGAGTGGGGTTGCTTAGGCGCTTACCTACTATTTGAAGCGGTAGAGCGGCTAAGCGAGGAAGAACAGCAGATTATTCGCGAGCTGCTTGAGGGTATGATTGTGAAGTATGAAGCCCGGCGCTGGACCCAGGCCGGTTAACCCCCCAGCAGAGTCAACCTGCCAGGGAGTTGCACATCTCTGTTAAGGCTAGAGAGCCTTAATTGAGTGACTGGCGGCTTGCCCCGCCTTCATCAAATATTTCTATTTTTCGGCTTAAGGGATTTGCCGCCAGAAGCGTCTTTAAATTTTTCCAGCACTGCTCATCAATGTTCCCTACTTTTTCCCGCTCAAGTTGCCCACCTTCCATAAATTCTACGGTCAGCAATCCCAGACCACCTTTACCTTTACCGTAAGCCACTCTAGTAATATCGGGATAGTCCTTCGCATACGTCCTGCCGATAATTGATGAATCAAAAATTACACCATCACTTACAAAACGAACCCCTTTTTCTTGCACACCATTATCGAACTTTATCCAGATATATTTACTTTCTGGCCTGTACTTACAACTGGTCTGCTTATAACTCAATGTATTTGCCACAACCATTAACCCTGCAAAGCTGAGCACCAAGAATATACCTAATTTCAGAATTCTTTTTTTAATATTCATGGCCTTGGGATCTGCATTCCTAAATCAATGGCTTTATAGATAGCATGTGGCGTCGCACCAAAGACATCCGTGTTAAATGATGATACGCCAGCGGCACTTAGTGATTGCAATGCCGCTGTGACACAGCTACACCGGTATAGGTTATATTGATTGGAGTTAGCAAACCCATTCATAAACCTCAAAGCAGCATCATGCTGTGTTTGAGTGACTGATAAACTTTGCATAGCAATGCCACTTTCACCAGCAATCGCAGCTTCGTACAAGGCTATATCATTCTTTACGACACCTGGAACATCACTGGTTAGAACATCAGCGGACTTTTCAGCAGGATAAAACCCTCTTGCCACCACTGTTCCGTCAGGTGATTCACCCGCAATCGCTACATGACCTACTGGAGCGTTTTCGCTGGCAATTAAATGAAGCTTATACCCCTTTTGTGCATATCAATGCACTGATAAAGCTTGAAATGGCCAACAACTAACAGTTTTTCCATTTCATACGAATTTCATCAGCAAACTCATGATCTCCACGCGACC
>NZ_JAVAMR010000070.1:0-10863 GCF_030731025.1 Microbulbifer sp. 2205BS26-8
TGTTTATCGAATAAAATCATTTCAAATTCCGTATTTTTTGGTACACTCCCTGAAAGTACCAAACTCAAATGGCCCCGGTATGGGCACAGCATTACACTGAACGGCCTTTCCTTTAAACCAGTATGGTGTTCCAGAAACAATTTTTGTATCAACCGATGGTTGAAAACGTGGTGCATTAAAAACGCCAATAGATTCCGGAGGAGGATTTATGGGTAGTGAATTGAAAAATACATCAGCATCTCCATCTCGTATTGCCTCATAACACTCCTTGATATCAAATTGACGCTTTGTAATGACAGTATTTTCAGGAAAATACTGGTTAGCCGTTTGAGTTGACAGGTTCCCTGTACAGATTCTTATATCTGGGTTAGCCCGCAAGTCATCGATAGATTCAATTGAAAAAGACGATTCAATAGGTATATGAATAAATTGACCAGCACTAACAATAGTGCACGTTGTTCGACGCCCCTTGAGACGGCGCAGGTTCTCAGACTCCCCTCCCTTTGCGTTAAACTGGTCTATAAAATCAACTGTGACACCTGGTTGATTGATAAACTCAAGCATTTCATAGGTTTCGCTAAATGCATTTAGATTAGTCCCAAATATTCCGTCTTGTAAAGCCGAAGTTGTATTGAATGGAAATGGAATTTCTACTGAGATAACTTCAATAGTTCCCGTTTCGTAATGTTCGGCAATTATCCTTAGGATTTCTTTGAGAATATCATCAAGTATATTCGATCCAAACATACCATTATTGAACCAATCAGAAGTACTTGCTCCTGCACTTATAAACCAGGGGGCTCCTGCTACATAACCACGACGTATTTCACCTGATGTCAGAATCTTGGCAAATCTACCTCTCGGCCTGCTAGGAAAAGGGGTTACATCAGGATTTGGAAGACAATCAGACTGATTGACAATGTAATCAGATGCATCCACCACCTCTGAAATAGGCTCATAGAAGTTCTGGATTATTCTTCTGTATTCACCACTGTTAACAATTCTGACCCATGCGGCATCAAATGCATCAACTAGTTGATCATAGCCAATGCCAACTCTATCTGGGGTGGCATGAATTTGTCCAATGGGCAAGAGTAATGTTAGGGAACATAATTTTAATAAAATATATTTACTCATCAGCTTACCTTTTATCGATTTAAAATACTGCGTTTTATATACCGTACCACTCCTTTCAATTTTCCTCTTTCCCAAGTAGATACTTCAAGGGTTACAGTTTGATGCAAGAGGATGACTCAGTTTTTAGACACCCAGCTTCTCGTAAAAAGCATGGGCGCTAATTAATAAACAAGTGGAGATCACTGACCAAAGAGTATCAGTGCTCACCGGCCATATTCGCTGCTATCGAGGCCCCCAATCAGGCAGAAGCGTATCCTGGCAGGCCAGGTCTATAACCGCTATAAGGACCACCACTCTCATGGCAAGCTATCCTCCATACTATCAACCAATACTTGGGCGTACACACCCATATCGAATACGGATTTTTTAAATTAACCCCCGATAGAGTGCGAACCCATGATATAAGCCGGTCTTGAACCTATATAAAGATACTCACGCCACTACCAATTGGATGGCGACAATCTTCAAAGCTATTTTCGAGCAGGCAATACACCTGGACAGCACCGAAAATAACCACAAAGGGCATCAAGAGATTTTCAAAGAGGAGGGGGGATAACTCTCTCACCCTATGGCAAGCACGCCCTATTCAGCAATCATTTGAAATGTGTTAAACGAAGCCAAAGTGAAAGCCGCGGAGAAGCTCACCACTATTAACGGAATTAGGGCCGAATCATTAACGGATGCCAAGCGTGCGGTCGCGCGGTGTTGGTGCGCAGCAGCTAAAAAGGACACACCCGTCCATCTCTAACGGGGCACTACATTCGCCTCCGCGAAACTGGTACTGTAGCCGGCCCAAGTCTTAGACACCTGTTAGACAATAGGCAATAAATTGGAAAAAACTGCAACAAAATCAAAAGGTTCCGAACACACCCCGATGATGCAGCAATACTTGCGCATCAAGGCCCAGCACCCCCAGGAATTGGTGTTCTACCGTATGGGGGATTTCTACGAGCTGTTTTATGACGATGCCAAAAAGGCGGCGGAACTGTTAGACGTGACCCTCACAGCACGGGGGAAATCCGGTGGACAGCCAATACCAATGGCCGGGGTTCCCTATCATGCGGCAGAGGGGTATCTGGCACGCCTGATCAAGGCTGGTATCTCTGTGGCAATCTGCGAACAAATTGGTGACCCGGCCACCAGCAAGGGGCCGGTTGAGCGGCAGGTAGTACGTATCGTCACACCGGGCACGGTAACCGACGAAGCCCTGCTCAATGACCGCTGTGACAACCTGCTTGCCGCTGTCACGCAACAAGGCAGCCAGTTTGGTCTGGCGCTCTTGGACTTGGCCACTGGCCGCTTTGTGGTGCAGGAAACTGACACCCTGGAAGCGCTGGCAGAGCAACTACTACGCCACAACCCGGCAGAACTGTTGGTACCGGAAAATATGTCTCTGCCTGTGGAGATCGAGCACCGTGCTGGGTTGCGTCGCCGCGGGCACTGGGAGTTTGAACTGGAAACCGCCCAACGCCATCTCAACCAACAATTCGGCACACACAACCTTGAGGCATTCGGCTGTAACTTGATGCACGTCGCTATCGCAGCCGCCGGCTGCCTGCTGCAGTATGCCAGGGATACCCAGCGCACTGAACTGCCCCATATCCGCGGCCTGCTGACAGAGAGCAGTGATGAGACTGTAGCCCTGGATGGCGCCAGTCGCCGCAATCTGGAGATTGATCTGAACCTCACTGGTGGCGATAACAATACGCTGCTGTCGGTATTGGACACCTGTAAAACCGCTATGGGCAGTCGCCTGCTGCGCCGCTGGCTGAACAATCCGCTACGCCAGCTCACCACCCTACAGAATCGCCAGGATGCGATCGCCACACTGGCGGGAAACTATGGCTTTGAACCACTGCGGGATGCCCTCAAACCCGTTGGGGATATGGAGCGGATTCTCGGTCGCCTGGCACTGCGGTCCGCGCGACCGCGGGACCTGGCAAGACTGGGGCAGTCTCTGCAACAGTTCCCAGACATTCAGCGCCAATTGGAAGAAACCAATACAACTAGGTTAAAAGCATTGTGTGGCCAAATTGGTGACTGGCCGAAGACAGTGGATCTGTTGCAGAAAGCCATAGTGGAAAACCCACCGGTTGTAATTCGCGATGGCGGTGTTATCGCCACAGGCTACGACGAAGCACTGGACGAACTTCGGGCTATCAGTGAAAACGCCGGTGATTACCTGGTTCAACTGGAGCAGCGTGAAAAAGAGCGCACCGGTATTCCTACCCTGAAAGTGGGTTACAACCGGGTACACGGCTACTTTATCGAGATCAGCAGAGGGCAAAGTAATAAAGCGCCGACAGAGTATATTCGACGTCAAACCCTTAAAAATGCCGAGCGCTTTATCACCCCGGAACTGAAAGCCTTCGAAGACAAGGCACTCTCCGCCAAAAGCCGTGCCCTAGCACGGGAAAAAGCGCTGTATGAGGGCTTGATCGACAAACTGAATGAGTCTCTGGCCCAGTTGCAGACTGCTGCTGCCGGAGTCTCGGAGCTGGACGTACTGGCCTGTCTGGCGGAACGCGCTGACAACCTATGCCTCTGTTGTCCGAAGCTGGGTACCGAACCGGGCCTGCAGGTCAGTGGCGGCCGCCACCCGGTGGTAGAACAGGTGCTTGACGAGCCTTTCGTGGCCAATGATATCGAGCTGCACAATGACCGCCGTATGCTGGTCATTACCGGCCCCAATATGGGCGGTAAATCAACCTATATGCGCCAGACCGCCCTGATTGCGCTGCTCGCCCACTGCGGCAGCTATGTGCCTGCAGAAAAGGCCAAAATCGGCTTGCTGGACCGCATCTTTACCCGTATCGGCAGCGCTGATGATTTGGCCGGGGGGCGCTCTACCTTTATGGTGGAGATGATCGAGACCGCCAATATCCTGCGCAATGCCACCGAACACAGCCTGGTGCTGATGGACGAGATCGGCCGGGGCACTAGCACCTACGACGGCCTCTCCCTGGCCTGGGCCTGTGCCCATTACCTGTCGGCAAAGGTGCGCGCTTTTACCCTGTTCGCCACACATTACTTCGAGCTCACCGATCTGCCCAATCATTGTCCACAAGCAGCCAATATCCACCTGGATGCCACCGAGCACGGCGATGGCATTGTCTTTCTGCACCGTATACAGAAAGGCCCGGCTTCCAAGAGTTACGGCCTGCAGGTGGCCAAGCTGGCGGGTATCCCAGGCGGGGTATTGACAGAGGCGCACGCCCGCCTGGCTGCACTGGAGGCGGGTTTGCAACCTGCCTCCATCTCTATGGCGCCTTCAGCGACCCCGTCTGCTTCCCCACAGCAGGTGGATCTGTTCAGCAGTCCCAGCCACCCGGCTGTGGATGCCCTGGAGGCGTTGAACCCGGACGATATGACCCCGCGCCAGGCCCTGGAGGCCCTCTATGCACTGCGCAACTTATTGAAT
Organism: Microbulbifer sp. 2205BS26-8; assembly: GCF_030731025.1. Classification (NCBI taxonomy): domain Bacteria; kingdom Pseudomonadati; phylum Pseudomonadota; class Gammaproteobacteria; order Cellvibrionales; family Microbulbiferaceae; genus Microbulbifer; species Microbulbifer sp. 2205BS26-8. The sequence goes on from NZ_JAVAMR010000070.1 coordinate 4,559, forward strand.
TAACAGGTAAGACGGCGGGTTTCGCCCTATGCATCCTGTTATAACCTGTGAACGAAATTGACTGAAAAGCCACTACAATTCGCGCCAGTAATTGATAAAATCCCCAGTTGGAAAGATTCAGTAGCACTATTGAGGCACAAACATGACGTTCGTAATTGGGGAAAACTGTATCAAGTGCAAATACACCGACTGTGTAGAGGTTTGCCCGGTGGACTGTTTTTACGAAGGCCCCAACTTCCTGGTCATTCATCCGGATGAATGTATCGACTGTGCCCTATGTGAGCCGGAGTGCCCCGCCAATGCAATTTTCTCAGAGGACGAGGTACCGGAAGATCAGCAGGAGTTTATCGAGCTGAACGCAGAACTTGCGGAAATCTGGCCCAATATCACGGAAAAAAAAGACCCCCTGCCCGACGCAGAATCGTGGGATGGCAAAAAAGGGAAGCTGGATCAGCTGGAACGATAAGAAATAGCAAATGGCCCTGTGACAACGCCAGTGGTTTATAGCCAGGCAAAGTAAATGAAAATAATTACACTTTCACTTCTATTTTTTGGGCCGCCATTGGTGGCCTTTGCAAACACCGCTCAACAAAAACAGATTGCCTTGCTCTTTGGCGAAGGGCCGGTACCGGGCGCAACAGAATCGCTGTTAAAGCAGCTGGATTCTCTACAAATCAAGGCAACTTTCTTCCCTTTGGGGCGGAAAATGTAGAAGCATTCCGAGCAGACCCGCGCCATGATCGTTGCTGGCCACCAGTTGGGGAATCACGACTATTCCCATATCAACCTGTCCAACCTGCCGCTCAGCAGTGCAAAGGAGGAAATAAAAAAAACCTGTGCCCTACTCCAGTACCACGGCTACCAAGAGCGACCTGTGATTCTGCCTCTTTTTGGTAACCTTTCCGAAGAATTGCGCAGCCTACTGGCAGAGCAGAAATTCCAAGTGGCGCAATGGGACCTGGAGCCCCGGCGCCACGCCGATATGAGCAGACTTGAGAGCATCGCCGACTATGTGGTGGGAAACGCCGAAGCTGGCTCTGTGGTTTTGTTCCACCCCACGCTTGAACACACAGAACAGATGATCGTCGCACTCCCCTTGATCCACTCCCGGCTCGTGCACAGGGGGTTCCGCTTCGTGACCTTGGCACAGATCGCCGAAGAGAAAGTGAAGGAACATTTGTAACCAGTGCCCGGCCACACTACCAATAAGGGCACTGGGAGCCTGGCAGGGCCGTCACCTGCCGTCCGCTCCCGCAGCCGGATACCGGGAGCTGATACCATGTTGCGCTGGGCGGTAGCTTTTCTGGTGATTGCGTTGATCGCCGCCTTCTTCGGGTTTAGCGGCATCGCCACCACGGCAGCGGAAATCGCCAGGATTCTCTTCTTTATCTTTATTGTGCTGTTTATTCTGATACTGATCTTCGGCCAACCCCGGCCACCGAAATAGCCGCCCTCACCGGGGCTTGACTCGACACTACGATCAATTGGCAGGTGGCTATTGCGCCTGCCCCGGCTTTTGCCGATGGGGCGTTCTGTTGGGGTTCAGCCCCAGCACCTCAGCTGTGTGATTGAAGCCCAGCACCAGTTCCATCACCCCCAGCGCCTCCAGCAGTTCTTCATCCCTGGCTCCCAGTTTGCGCGCCGTGGCAATAAGATGCTTGCGGTGGTCGCTTGGAGCACTATTGGCATTTCGTGCCAGATCAAACAGTGTCTGTTCTTTCTCTGAAAAATGTACATGTTTTGGGTCTGTGCGAATACGCAGGATTTCTGCAGAGACTACACCCAGCATTTGCAGGGAGGTGCTGTGGTGATAAATGCCGTAATCGCAATGGTTGTCCGAAGATAGCGCAAGACTGATCGCTTCCTTGAGCTGTGCCGACAGGCAGCCGTGCAACATAATCGCCCTGAACTTGTGCCAGTTGGCTTCCAGAAGCCCCCGGTGGTGGGCATAGACCCGAAACAGGCTGGGAACAGCACCCAATTCATCCTCTATTTCCGCAAAGACGCCGCTCACTGTATCGGAACCGGGGTACTGCACCGGAGAGATACTACACATTATTTCACCACCTATGCTCCCAACTTACCCATCCCTGCAAACACAAAACACTACCTGACGCAACAAACACTGTATATAATCCCAGCATGCGAAAAATCATTCACTGTGACTGCGATTGTTTCTATGCTTCGGTTGAAATGCGTGACGATCCCAACCTGCATGGTCGCCCGTTGGCGGTAGGTGGCAGCAGTGACCGCCGCGGGGTGATCTCAACCTGTAACTATGAAGCACGCCGTTATGGTGTACGCTCCGCCATGCCCACTGCCCAGGCCAAGAAGCTCTGCCCTGATTTGATTGTAGTACCCGGTAATATGGCTAAATATCGTGAGGTCAGCGGTCAGATTCGAGAGATCCTGCAGGATTACAGCGATAGGATTGAGCCCCTGTCTCTAGATGAGGCTTTCCTGGATGTGAGTAGCAGTACCCGCTGTTGCGGCAGCGCCACCCTGATTGCGGGGGAGATCCGCCAACGAGTGCATGACAGCCTCGGTATCACCATTTCCGCCGGCGTGGCTCCCAACAAGTTCCTGGCCAAAATTGCCAGTGACTGGCGCAAACCCGATGGCCTCACAATCATTACCCCCGACGAGGTGGACGGATTTGTGCTGCGCCTGCCAGTGCACAAAATCCACGGCGTGGGCCGCGTTACTGCAGAGAAATTGCACCGACAGGGCATCCGAACCTGTTTTGACCTGAGGCGTTACTCCCCGATTGAATTGAGCAAGGCCTTCGGAAAATTTGGGCGCCGTCTCTATGAGTTGAGCCGGGGAATCGACGAGCGCCCAGTGAGTGACGACAATACCCGCAAGAGTGTGAGTGTGGAGCACACCTTTAGTGAAGACCTGTGGGCATTTGATGATTGGCTGGAACAATTGGCCTCTCTGTATGTGCGCCTGCTGGAGCGACTGGAAAAGCTCGGTTCCCGCTATGAGATTAATAACGCCACCGTCAAGGTAAAATATTCGGACTTCTCTTTGAGCACACACGAGCGCAGCAGCCGTGCAGGACGGATTTCTGAGTTCCGGCAACTGCTGCAGGAGTGCCGGGAAAAGCGCCCGGCCCCGATCCGCCTGCTGGGCATTGGGGTAAAGCTTACGGATCTGCGAGCCGGACAGGGGCCACAACAACTGCCTTTGCCCCTGCCGGCATTAAAATACTTTTAATGCCGAATGCTTCAATAAAACAACCGCCCCCCTCTGCAGCTATCAACTTATGGCGCACACCGATACCCGGAAGTTCACCGGGACATTCGGAGCCATCTATACTTGCTTGGCTCTCGGATATACAACCCTCAGTTACACTCAACCCGGCCGACTTGTGAGCCGAAAAATAAATACCACGCTTAGCCGTACTATAATTTTCTTTACTATTGCCGCTTTCATTCAGAGTCCTCGGAGGGTTGCCCGGGCCTGAATTGTCCGCGTACGGAGGCGCGACACATTGTCCCGCAAGGTATTCCGACAACTCTCTGACGAGGCGCTTCTCAAGCATTACAGGGAAACGCGAAAGCCCGCCGTTTTCCACTTGTTGTACGCGCGTCACAAGGATGCACTCTACCGCTATTGCGTGCAATTGGCACCAGCTTCTACTGAGCAATTGCTGGGGGACCTTTGGCAGGACATTCTGGAAAGACCTCCACAACTTGACCGTCACCTTCTGCGAAACTGGCTGTTTATCCAAGTGAATATATTACTGAGCAAACAGGCCAACAGAAGCTGTGAAGCGCAAACCTACAATAGAACCCAGCAGGGTACTGTGCTCAGCACCATACAAAAACTGCCTGCGAAGCAGCGCAATGTGTTACTGCTGTATGTGGAATGCAGGCTGTCTTTGGCAACCATCGCAGATATCGAACGCATATCTTTGAAAACCTGTCGCGAGTTGTACCACAGTGCCCGGGAAGCGGTCGAAATACAAATCTACGGTACGCACCGAAAGCCCTGGCAAGTGCAGACCATCGAAGAGTGATCGAGGGAACAGTATGAGTAACTGGGAGCGTCAATATCGCGAAGAGGTATCCGCATTAGCCTCTCCGCAACAGCTCGATGCCCAGATTCTACAGCAGGCGAAACATTACCAGCATAAAAAAGATATCGGCCGTTTGCTTTCAAGAGTCTCTCTCAGCGGCACCGCCACTGCGGCGCTCCTCTTGCTGGTGCATCCGGCTCAACTCCTGGGAGCCTTGGCACCGGGCAGAATACCAGAGGGTGAAGTACAAATATCCAATCCTACAAAACTACAGTGGCAAGCACCCGTCTTGCCCGCAATCCCAAAGGAAGATCCCTGGGTATCCTTGCACAGCCAGGTTGCCGCTGGAAACTATATTGCTCTTTGCCGCGAGTGGCGCACACGACGTAAAGCTTTCGCAGACGCCCCATTGCCACGGGAATTACGCAAAAGAGCACAAAAACACTGCCGCATATTGCCAAAACCTTAGCTCAGAATCCCGGGCACAATCGGTATTCTGTTTGAGTGAGCTAAAGCATAAGGAAGAATTGCTGTAGACTTAACTCTCTATTGGGTTACTCACTAACCGCAACTCAAAAAGCCGATAAACCACCGTGGAGAAAGAGCCACGGCCCGCTATGCACTAACATTTAAACTGGACCACCTTGGTGGGGCTGATCATCACCATATTGATAGCATCGAATCAAGCAAGAATATTATATTCAGCTCTATTATCCCGCTATAAAGTCGTGGCTCGGATTTTGGTCAAAAATAACCGCAGGACTGCTGGATATGGGGATCGCCGAACGCAGCAGCCAGTCCATCTAGCCCTCCCTCAACACTATCCAATCAGTCCCATCAGCAGCCCTGTCCCTCCACCAGCCACTCTCAAATCTCCATACCCGTAGAACCCTTCAAGAAGTGTCTTGTTACTGTAATAAAGGCAGAACAACCACAGTATTATGAAATAGTTGTTATCGGGCACAGGATATCCAGGCACAGAGTAACGCTGTAGCTGTAATGGGCGGATTCGAGGGAATTGAGGCGTAAATTCTGCCTACTTATGGCATAATTGAGCTTTTAGACAGAACTGACGCAAGGAAAACCAAGGAACTTATCCTGCTTTCCTCTGCCTCTAAAAACTGGAAAGAACAGCTTGCCCCCAAATACCCCCATGGAGAGGAACTTTGCGTCGAATACTCCCATTTCTTGTTAGTCCCCTACTGCTTCTCAGCTGTAGCCTTGATGATCTGCCCGAATTAGTGATCCCTGTCAACGTGGATTACGATCAGGAGATGCGCGAATTGGTGGAAAACATCAGCAGCTATGCCAAGAACATGAATCGTGATTTTATTGTTATTCCACAAAATGGCATTGAGCTAGTCACCACGACAAACACTACTACAGGCCCTGTGGATACTGGCTACCTGGATGCCATTGATGGTATTGCCCAGGAAGGGGTATTCTTTGGCTTTGTTAGAGTGGATCAACGCACTCGCACCTCGGAATCCCAGCGCCTGCAAACCTATCTTGATCTGGCCAAAGAGAACAACAACGCCGTCCTGGTAACTGACTTCGCCAGTAGCAATCAAAATATCAACAGATCCTACGAAGACAACCAGGGTGCGGGTTATATCTCTTTTGCTGCCAACCAAACGACTCTGGATAATATCCCCTCCTATCCACCTGAGCCCTTCAATGTCAACAGCCGTGATATTGATAACCTGGACGCAGCCGGCAACTTTCTCAACCTGACGAACACAAGCGGCTACTCTACCCCCCAGGAATTTGTCGATGCACTGAGTGAAACCAATTTCGACTTGCTTATCATTGACTTTTTCTTCAATCGCGAGCCCTATACCGAAGAGCAAATTGATCAGCTTAAAGTGAAAAGAAACGGCAGCCCCAGGCGGTTACTGGCCTATGTGAATATTGGCAAAGCCCAGGACAACCGCTACTACTGGGAGTCCTTTTGGCCCATTAATCCTCCCAGTTGGCTACTGAAGGCAGTGCCTGGAGAGCAGGACAACTACTATGTGGAGTATTGGAAAGAAGGGTGGCAGGATATCATTTATGGCAACACTGATTCTTACATTTACAGAATTGTGAATGCGGGCTTCGATGGTGCCTATATGGACAGTATCGACGTATTTGAATATTTCGACTCCCTGAGTACAGTGGAAGCGGATCAGTAGTTCCAGGTTGCGGGCTAGGCGCACTCCGCTGCCTGAGATTCCAAGTTGTCAAACCTCAAGAACCGGGGAGCCCTGCTACTTCACACCAATACCGGTAAAGCTTTCTT
>NZ_JAVAMR010000071.1:0-10658 GCF_030731025.1 Microbulbifer sp. 2205BS26-8
GGTTGCACAGTGGTGGGGAGGGCGGGCTAGAAACCCACCTTTACCCAATTATGTATTTTTCCTCTGAACCAGTTTAAAAACACCTACCGCTATTAGGAGATGGCCTACGCCCAAGGCCACTTGCAAGAGGCCTGAAAACAAAGCGCGCTTTAAAATATAGCTTTCCTCTGCAAGCTCTATACCTGAGGGATAGCTAGGGATACCAAGCTGGATTGATGTGTAAGCCAATATAGTAATTATACTGCCAACAAGTATTAGCAACGAATCGAAGCTTCTAAATTTACGGAACGCACTTACACCAGCGGCAAGCATAATCAACAACCCTAAAAATAGAGACCACAATGCTATCGTATGGAAAGTACTATTCATCTTGACTTACTCATAACGTTTTTAGCTTCTGCGCCGTAGGCGTCGGGTTCCTAAACTTGTTAAATGTTGCACATATTCAGCTACAGTGATTCCACCTGCAATACCAACGACTAATGGCAATACTGAATATTGTACATAGTATAAATCCACAGCTTGTACTCTAATACTATTCAAAGCCAAAACCAGAACGGAAATAATTATGCCAATGTTCATGACAGAGTATTTGGAAACGCCAAATTGCTTTGCAAGAACAAAGCCCAGCATCCCAGAAAGAAACCCTTGAGCAAAGTAGCTCTTGAGGTTTAGAAAAATATCCAAATAGCGCGGAAGATCGAATATGCTGGGAGGTCGTATGTACAATGCTGAACACAGCATGGCGGCCCCCATAATAACCATAAGCATTAAATATTTTTCAATCTTAATCATAGATATTTAACGCCCAGCGCACAGAAGAAGTACGCAGTAATGAGCCCAGGCCGCTTGCGGCCCGTCGGTGCCACTGCTTATTAATCGTGCTCTTCTGCAATTCGCTTTACTTTTTCCCAATCGGTTATTTTCACAGTAAATGGCCAAGTTTTCTCTATTACACGTAACCATCCAAAGTCCTGCATTGTCACTCCCACAAGCATACCTATAGCTAAAATAAATAAACTACCCCCGTAAAACCAGTAACATAAACAAGCAGCTACAAGCATTATGCTTCTATAGGTAAGCTTCCTCTTCATCGCTGACATTGAAGTTGCAAGAGTAACTCCCTTCTCTTTTTGGGTGAGAAGCTGTTTGGCTCGTTCATTTTCCTTCATAACTTCATCTACAGTTAACATTTATATAGTGGTCGCCGTGACCACTATTATCCTGATTACTACCTCGGAAGCAATTCTGCGTCACTCCCTTCAATTGTACCGGCGTTTGTTAAGTATTGCCGTGCCCACGCTGCCTCCAAATTAAAATAGCCCCGCCTGTATAAAATGCTATGATCTGGGTCGTTCCTACCAAATAGAGCATTTCTTGCCAATAACTTTCGATATAGCCAATCAGTCCGAGAAGAACGAAAATTCCAAACGTTAAAACGAGTGAAGCTATAGCATTAGTTAGAAGTGATTTATATGTACTAAGTCGTACGCGGCCAGAGAGAAAATAACCCACGCACACCGAGATGATGGCAACTAACGGCCAAAATACAAAGAGTGACAGCGAAGCTGCTATCACCCAAAGCACACAGGAAATTATTAGGGCTATATGATTTTCTAAATTCATACACTTAACATTTATACACTAATCACCATGGTCACTATTATCCTGATTACTGCCCCGGAATCAATTCTGCGCCGTTAACCCACAATCCACATCAAAACAGTTAGTTACACAGATTTGGCACAATCGTACAAAATACGATCACCCTCTCCAGAGTAAAAAACCGGCTCAGGGGCCGGTTTGGGTCGTTGAATGGTGGTGTGGGGAGGGCGGGCTAGAAACACGCCTTTTCCCAATTAGTACTGAGCCCAGAATGTACTATCCGCCCCAGTAGTTCACAACGCTTTGCTTACCACAGGATTTGCATTGCCAGGTTTCTTTGTACTTCCTTGGCCCTAGATACAAGGATATTGTGACCTTTGGCTTTACGTTTGCACCCATTGGATCTCCAAGTTTCGTAAGAGCCATTTTGCCCCCACACTTATCGCATGGTTGCGACTGCTTTTTGTAAACGATAGTAGCCACACATAGAAAGGCCGCCACCCCTACTATTAAAAATGCTAATTCTTGTTCCGTCATAACTACCACTTAACGTCCACGAAGTGAGCGAACACATATTTTTTTAGATTTTTTCACAGCCCAACCCTAGTTTTTTAATAAGTACCCACCCACCATAGGTAAGCAATACATAGGCATACCCATAAGCTAGTGCAAAACTCCATAGTATGGCTATTGATGCCATTGCCTGGAGAAAGCTGCCGGGTGAACCGCTGATAAAAGGCACGATTATCAATAGCGGCAAAAACAGCAACGGCGCAAACCACATTACCTTTTTAATTTTACTGTCGGATCGTTGCTTAGACCACGCAAACGCAAAGGCCACAAATACTGCATAAGGGATTCCAGCGAATACGATTGAAAATACGGTAAAGAAGACCAATCCGTTCTTTACGCCAAATTCCGTTGTAAACGCTAGTACTGCAGCTATAGCTCCAATTAAATATGGAAAGAATAGCGCTATGCGAAAATATGTTCCGAAGTTCATGTAAATTTAATATTAATACAGTAGCTACCGTGACCACTATTATCCTGATTATGTCTTCGAAATCAATTCTGCGCCAAATACAGAAAATCCTTATTAAAATCATACAGTTATAGGGAGATCTTACGCAGGTTCACTTTGTTTCCCTGGGCATCTCCAGCCCTAACGGTGAGCCCCTTCATATGCCCTCCCCTCAGTAGCTCCAGGTTGTGGGCCTGATACGCTCACCCGGTACAGATTCAAGATCATCCAGGTGCAGGAATCGGCCCTTGTGGGCACCCTTCTGCTTCACCCCAATGCCGGTAAAGCCTTCCTCCAGCGCGAGCCCCAGAAGCTCATAGGCATGCCCACCAGAAACTGATACATCCACAGCCTGCCCGGTAGTGTGTGTCATGGTGGAGCCGATCTTGGCGCAGTGGTCCCGGCAGCGATAACCGGAGGTGATCACCATCGGCTTGTTGAACCGCTCCCTGACACTGATCAACCGGCGCAGCGTGTCGTCCGAGAAGTGAATTTTCCCGCAGCAACGGCAGGACAGCTCCGCTTTCGTGAAGTAGTCGTTTTCAAACATGGAATTACCAGATACAAAAAAGTCCACACGGGGCAGGCTAAGGTTGAATTCTAAAGGTTCGATATCTTAATTGTTAATAACAATCAGCCAGCAATGCTATTGACAAAAATCAACAACACCTTGTTTTCGCAAAATCGGACACAAAACGCTCATACAGAAATGTACAAAGAGGGACATCAACTACAGAAACTGGTTATACTTTTGCCTCTAGAATTCCTCGGACAATCTCTTGCGAGAGTGCCACAGGAACTACACTTACTCCCAGTATAAAAAAGCGGCGATACATACGAACGTTTCTGTAATTATTTGGATGATTTTGTTTTGTTATATAAATTTTTTGAGCCCCCAAGATCGATGAATGACCATGCCAGGATACAACGCCATCCCTCAAACAATTTTGAAAGTTTCTAAATTCTTCCTCAGAAAATTTAATGGTATACCATGTCTTTTGAAAAGAAATAGCAAAATTGTAACTTACATCGATTTTTACCTGTATCTCATTCGATCGATTCCGAATTATTTCAAGGCCTACACCAGCATCTTTCATAAAATCCGAATCCAGCTTCGTTGTGGTAACGAATCATATAACGATCACTAGCATTATCCAGACTCCTTCTATCCGGATAAAAACAAATACTCAGCGCAGCTATTTTCTTCATCTATCTTGGCAGCAAACCAATTGAAGTATGAGCATAATTTGGCTTTCCTTTTAATTCGACAAGATCCTTAACTTGATCATAGGGAATAAGCATAGGGTTGTAATTAAGATCAACAAAGAGAGCCAAATACCAGGAATTAATTTTTAGCGGCTGAACCTTTCCACAGCCATTCTCTTTTCTAATTATAACATTAATCTTTGGCTGCGGATCCCCCCAACCATGCAACACTTTAAATTCAGTTTGTGCACCATAAGGATAAGATTGATAATGGTGATCAATGTATACTACAACTACTGCACGGTTCCTTATCTCCTTTATTTTTTGAGCAAAATCTTCGCCTTTAGTAGGTGGGTAGATGTAAGTGAACTCACCATCAGGTGTTACAGGTGGTATTATTTTAGGAAGAATTTGGGAGCAAGCATTAGTGGCGTGAGGAAAAAGAAAAGCAAGGAAAATAAAATATTTAATTTTCATCATAAAATTTCCACTTAGCACACAAAGTGTAAATAAGTCTGCAATTTAGCAAAAGCGCCATCGCTATATCTATACTTTTCAATTGCCTCTACTTTTGGCATCCGAACCAGGCTTAGTCAGGTAAGTATAAATATAAAATATCGTTGCATTAGCTGGCTTAGAATCTATCATACCATCCAAGAATTCCCGCTCTTCGACATTCAAATTAGAGACCACACCTTCTGGCAGAGAACTTTGAATCTCACTATATGTCTTCATCCTATCGAGTATGAATTTATCTCCCCATTCATACATCTTTTCATCCTGCCCGAGCCGAGCAAAGCCCAGGACAAGAGCTAGCGCATTGGCTTGATCTACTGAGTTTCCAGAAATTGAATAAACTGCCGTTATCTCTATTCCTCTCTTAAATCCACGATTCTCACCTACGTAATAGGCCATAACCACTAGGGCAAGTAAGATTACTGACCTAATTATGCTCTTATATCTCATAGTTTGCTTTAGCAATTAATGCCCGCTCATACATCTGGTAGTAAGCTTGGCAGGCTTTACAATCAAGCTCAAATCCCACTCCACTCCAATCGAACTGAGTTTTATCGCATTTTAGTATACGACAGCCTTGGCGGAAATCAACACCTCGTCCCAATTGCATCACGAAGAGTCCATACTCGATTTACAGCCATAAAAAAACCCCGCTGGCTTAACCAGACGGGGCTTTCAAAGGGGGGTATGGTCCCGCTGCGCATACTTCGCGACAGCTTAGCTCAGATTAGTGTGTAGACGTGTACACTGTCAATAGCCAACAACTGTATTTAAATACAGTTATGCGGCATTCTCTGCCAAATAAAGGGCCTCCACCGTTCCCTCGATGACTTTGCACATATTAATTACCCAACTTTTGCTTTGGCCAACCTTTCTGCACACATCCCGCATCTCCCACCGGTAGTAATACCGCAACCAAAAAACCTTCCTCTCCAGCGCGGCCTTCTCCTTGTCCTGGCGCCTGGCAATCACATTCAGGTAAGCCAATACTGCAGCATCCGTGAGGGCTGCCCTGTCGTAATCTATCGGTACCGGACTCTCTCTGCATCCCGATAGCATCCTTCGGCCAAATGCCGCCATACGGGGCCAGCTCACCGAGTCCCCTGCACGTTCAGGATAGGCCCTGGACCACTCCCACAAGCGCTCGCGAATGCTGATTTCATTGACCATCTTTTTCCCTATCTCGATTAACCAACAAATTGTCGGAATCTCTTAGGCAGCTCGACCCGGCTCACTCCAGCACCTCCGCAATCAGTACTCGGGTGTAGCCCTGGCCGCGTTTGGCCGGCGCCTGGGTGACTCGGCGCTTAACTACGCACTGGTTGTTATCGTTCTCAATCAGGCCCAGGCCGTGGGGATTGGTCCGGCTGGGCTTCTCCAGCACATCGATCAGCAGCTTTGTGCCACCCTGCAGGTTGTCATCGTCCAGTTCACCGGCAGAACCGCGCTCAATCTCGATATAAACCTGTGCCAGGGGCTCATTGGGTCGACGTTGACCGCTTCTCACCAGAGCTGCCGCTACTTCCATGGCCAGCTGCTTTTTCACCGCCCTGCGCTTTCTCCAGTGCATCCGAAGTAACTGGTTGTTGGATGGCGTCGCCTGGGGCAAGGTGAATTCCAGAGTGCGCATTCGATTTACTCTGCCGCTTCCGTAAACAGGGATTTCAGGCTGTCCAAGGTCTGGCGTCCAACGACCTTTGAGCGTTCCTGTGCGGCCTTATCTGGCAGTTTCTGGGGCTCAAACTTCCGGTACATTTGCGATCCCGGTGTCGGTTGGCACATACCAACAAACTCCGCATAGTTGGGTGGCCAGCTGTCGATATCGCCCTGCCGCGCAGCTTCCTGATTTCTCTGCTCAACGTATTTCATCCCTCGGTGCCATGCGATTTCACTCAGCCCTTGGGTCTTCTTCGCCCACAGCATGAAATCCTCGCTGTAGCGTCCCGCAGCCTTGTCGGCTTTGGAGTCATACAGGGCATGTTGGGACGACCACTTGTGGCCGTACAGTTGGGTCATGCGCTTCCACAGGGCCAGCAGCAGCTTCTCGTGCCGAGGCTCTAGCGAACGCGGCGTTGATTTGTGCGTGCTCCTGCTGGAGGCGGTTGCCAGGGCCTGAGTTACGGTTTTCATGGGGCTTTCCTTGCTTGGGGAGCGGAAATTCGTCCTGCCAGTGCAGATCAGGGCCAAAGAAGGTTTTGGCCTGTTTCACATACCGGGTGCCAGTGTCACCAGTCGCCGCGCAGTAGCTGGCGTAACGCACAAGGCCAGCGCGGATAGGCTCGAATGGAAATTGTTTTCTCAGGGTGCGGTATGTCTTCAGCGCCCCGACCTTGGGATTGCCACCGGCTCGCTTAGGGTAAATCTTCCAGAGTTGGGCAAATTCCTGCTCAATGGGATCGGGTTGATCAGGAGGCGGATCACTCGACAAATCGCCAGTGTTTGTATTCTGATCTTGGTTAACTGATAGATTGGTATACTGATACGTCGGATTTTTTTCCGACCTTACCTCGGATTTTTTTCCGAGTTTGCTCGGATTTTTTTCCGACCCTCGGATATTTTTCCGAGGCACCTCGGATTTTTTTCCGACCTCAGCCTTATTCCACTCGAAACCCTTCTTGGTCACACGGTAGTGATCGCCACCATTGATGATTTTTCGCTCAATCAACCCCTTGCGGATCAGCTGTGTACCCAATCGGTAAATGGTGTCTCTCTTGTCAGAGAGAATGGGCAGCTCCTCGATGATCTTGCCCTTGCTGAGATACCAGTAGCCGTCCTGCTTGTCCGCCCAATACGCAGCATTCAGGATGAAAGAGAACAATGTGGCCTGCTGAAGGTTCAACTCCCACTGGATGCTCTTGGCCTGGTTAATGGAGAGTGTTAACTCCACATTTGCCTCCGTCCGCGTCTGCGGCTTTGAATGGTTTTGGTACTGTCGCTCTGAAAGGTGCCGGTATGCCTCGGCTGCCTCTGTGGGTGTTGTTTTTGATTGGTGTGCTTTCTTGGCCATAATCAGCCATCTTTCAGGGCCTATTCAGGGCCTCCTGAACGCCCGGATATTTCCTTTCGGAACTCCAGGCTTATTTCGTCTCTTTATCTCTCGCACCAAAAGTTCACCGGTGAAATCTTCCGCAGCCTTGCCATTTTTTTTGGCCAGTTGTTCTAGCTTTTCGATATTCTCTTGGCTCAAAAGTGATCTAAGTTCTTTCATAGGCCCTCTCCGGGGCCTTCAGGCCGCTTGACCTTCGTTGCTATTCTCATCCGAGAACAGTGCTAACTGTGCTTCAACAAGCTCACGTACCAGGACTGCTTTTTGCGTTCTGTTGAACTCTGCTAGTGACTCGATAAGTTTGTAGGTCGCGTCATCAACGCGTAATTTGATCTCACGATCCTTAATGTGCTTGGGGTCTGCATACATACTTGATGCCTTTATCCTTATGTTGATTAATTTCTGTACTATGCCTTTAGCCCACATGTGTCGCCTTACTCAACAAATCTATGTGATGGCCTTGTGTGTCGCTCTATCCAGCTATGCTGATTGTTGTCAGGCGCTGGCTTGCGTTGCCGTAAAGCTGATCGCGGGAGTTTTGGCTACATCAGGGGTAAGTTTTCCACCAGAGAGCCGCTCTATTTCGTATTGCCTTCTGATTGGTACACTCCCCGTGTATTCCCATTGGCGCACTGCTTCATAAGTGATACCCAAGGCACGAGCGACTGCTCCACGAGATCCGAAATAGTCAAAAACTTGATCAACAGTCATTGAGAAGTCCTCCAATTGAACAATATAAAAGCACGCTTGCATTTAAAGTGCAAGCCCATTTGTCAAGAAAACTTGTATGTTGAGCAAATGAATGTGATAGACAGAATGAAAAAAGTTTTGGTGGATGAGGGCATCCCAACGCGCCGGATTAGGCGGCAGTTGGCGGAAGACTGTGGCGTAAGCTATGAGGCTGTGCGCCAATGGGATACGCGCGATACTCAGAAAATAGAGATGGATAGAATCATTCGCTTTGCCGACAAATGGGGGGTTGACATTCGGTGGTTAACAACTGGAAAAGGGGAAAGGGAACAATTTTCTAATCTTCGCGATGAAATAGGCGTTAATTCTGATAATCTCAGCATTGGGCCAGACATCTATGGCGCGGTACCACTCATTTCTTCCGTGCAAGCTGGCCACTGGGAGGAAGCTATAGATAACTATCAGCCAGGGGACGGTGAAACCACAGTTCTGTGTACTGTCCCACACTCAAAGTACACATTTGCTGTTCGGGTAGAGGGTTCTAGCATGGAGCCCAAGTTTACCCATGGAGAGATAATAATTGTTGACCCAGAGGAAGATCCAAAGAATGGCGATTACATTATTGCTAGAAGGCTAGACAACCAAAAAGTAACCTTTAAACAGTTTATTTCGGATAGTGGCGAGTTTTTCTTGAAAGCTCTGAACCCACAGTGGCCTGAACCTATCATTCCTATTGATGCGAAGTGGGAGATCTGCGGAGTAGTAATCAGTCGTCTCGAGAACTTCCGGTAAGCCCTCAATACAAACATATCTGACTGAACACCAATTATCCCCATCAGGATTACCCCCCCCTTCTCGCTGCTTCACAATAAAGCCCTATCAGGGCTGCTTTATTGATCATCTGCTTATGTGACCAACTCAAGCTATCTGGTCGCAAATAATATACAAGTCTGCTTGCGCAAATAGAAAAGAAATGTTTTATTTGTGTATGCAAGTTCACTTGTATTTCTATATAAGGAGACGTCATGAAGCTGGATACACAAGCATTCACCACCAACTCAACCAAGCCAGCAGAAGACGCTCTGAGAGAATTTGAGCGCCATCAAGACGCCCAGCCAGAAGAAACTGCCGAAGATGCAAAGCGCATAGAGAGGGGCATTGCGGAATATTTCTTAGAGCACATCCTCCCTAAGAAATGGCGGGATCGTTCTCGCCTGGAGGCCTGCTGTGAATCTCGATTCTCGGAGATTGCCCTGGATGAAATCGATAAGAGCCACATGGGTGACATTCTCCTGTGGGCCAGTGCTGGTCAAGAATTTGCC
Source organism: Microbulbifer sp. 2205BS26-8 (assembly GCF_030731025.1). Lineage (NCBI taxonomy): Bacteria > Pseudomonadati > Pseudomonadota > Gammaproteobacteria > Cellvibrionales > Microbulbiferaceae > Microbulbifer > Microbulbifer sp. 2205BS26-8. The sequence goes on from NZ_JAVAMR010000071.1 coordinate 9,407, forward strand.
AACGAATGCGCCCTTAAGCTGGCCAAAGAGTACCGCGAAGAACTAGAGTCGCTTGCTGTAGAGCTCGGGTATATCGAAGGGCTGCCAGGCTCTTGGCGCAAACCCACCGAAGACGAAATTGAAAACGTTGCATTCTTCATAGAGATGTACCTGATGCGGGAATCAGGAAAGCTCAGCCAAGAAGCCGCTCTCGCTCACAACCTCATCGATAAACACATCCCTGCTTTTATCTCAAAGCTGGCAGAGAGTTCCGATTCAACAGGTCAGGGCTTGCTGGCTGCAAGAACCTTAGCTGGCTACCGCAATGAAGCCGGTGACTTAATTCACAATGCTGCATTAGCCACCACCCGATATATCGCCGAAAAATATTTCTGGCGTTTCGAGAAGGCAGCGCGTATGAAAGGATGTATTGCCGAAAATAATTCTCTGAACTAACAAGGAGATCATAAAAATGGTCAAGTGTCTCTCCGAGAAACGAATCATCAAATTCATTAAGTGGCTGTCCAACCAAGGCGCGGAGATTCTGCCGTCCACCAATGAGCATGAGGCGCTTCGCTTCCGCTGCTTTAAAGGCGTCGGCGTCATCCATCGAAATGGTAAAGGGAATTTCTCTGTTGCTGGTCCAGTCGCTACAGAGGCTTTAAACGCGCATCTGTCATGTGAAAAGTGGGAAGAATTGACGAAACCAACACAGCGAACTTACGGCAGCAAGAGAAAGAAACGGCTTTTCAGACGGGATGGAGATGAGTGTTTCTACTGTGGCCTTGCACTTGGTGACGATATCACTGAAGAACACTTGGTGGCACTTAGTCAAGGTGGCCCGGACCGATTAGAAAATCTGGTATTGGCTCACGAATCTTGCAATCGTGAAGCGGGCAGTCTTCCGGTAATTACGAAAGTTCGACTGCGCGAAAAAATGCGGATGAAGGTTTTGGTAATCGAAGAATAAAAACCATGCAGCTAAATAAAACCAGCATAAGTACCGCCACGGTCCGGATAACTCGCATCGCCAGTTATCTATTTCCCACTCTGAAAATAGCTGTAGTTCGTGGCTGCGAAACAGACTGGTGGAACGAGATTTGTATAGCTGTTCGGGAGCGCTGCCGCAATGCCTACGAGCGCTGGAGATACTTGGAAAATCCCTACCCGGCAGGCGATTTGCGACGCTGGGAGTGGATACAGGAATCCCACGCAATCATTCATGAGTGCATGCAGTCAACCCTGAACGACGTTGGTTGGACCGAAGAGGTCA
>NZ_JAVAMR010000072.1:0-10536 GCF_030731025.1 Microbulbifer sp. 2205BS26-8
GAACCTATGGTGTGCCCGGAGCTCAGGGCGAGTCAGGCACTAGCAACAACATGGTCTGGTAGTATGTTGAAAACTCGAAGAGTAGAGAAAATGTGGCCGACCTTGCAAGCGAGATTGCATAATCGCTTACGACTTTAAAAGATAACCCAGGAGGAGATTAATATATAGGTAAACGATTTAAATAACCGATCAAAAAAAATATTAAGATTTCGACACAGGAAAACTTAATGGGTAATTATTTATTTATCGATGCAATCAGAATAAATGATATACACTTCAAGATTGAATCCGTGCTTGAATAATCTGAAATTTTTAAGGAAAAAAATATAACTCACGGATCATAAATTGATCTAACCGCATTCAAAATTCACAGATTAAGTTTTTTCAACACCCCGTATAAAGCATAAGAAAGAAAATTAGGGAGGGCCCGCCAGAATGGTAAACCTTCATGAGATCGATAAATCTGCCAAGTGTATCTAGCAGCACTTAACTTATTTGAAGACAGTGATCCATGCCTCACTCTGTAGTAAGTCAATGGTTCATTGATACCTCGCGCCACAATACCTTTTCGAAGAAGTTTAAGCCAAAAAGCAAAATCTTGCCGCTTTCGGATTTCTGGCATCAGAACCCTACCTACAGCATCATAGTCCAAAAGCACGCTTGAACAAGCGATAAGTGGGTTACTTAGGAGGCCATCATAATTAATTAAAGGTTTGATTTGTTGTACTGCCCCAAAATATTTCCCAGAGGAATCAATCTTTTGTACAGCTGTATAGCTCAATTGTACATCACTATTTTTTAGAATTTCTATTTGCTTTTCCAATTTTTCTGGATGCCAAAGGTCATCCCCATCAATAAAAGCGATATACCTAAAACGTGCTGCCGCAAGACCTATATTTCTAGCACCAGCTCCTCCTAAGTTTTTTCTGTTATGAAACACATTCACTCTTGAATCAAAACAAGCCAATTTTTCAATTAAATTACCTGTTTCATCTGTAGAGCAATCATTAACTACAATAAGTTCGAGATCTGTATGCGTTTGATTCAAAACCGATTCTATCGAACGTTCAATGTACTTAGCTAGGTTAAAGGCGGGCATTACAACACTTATGCTGTTTTCGATTTTGTAAGACATCAAAATAGTTACTCAACCTAATAAAATTTAAATTCAATTCCAAAATGCATCGCAGTCTATGCTGTTAAAACAGCTCTATAACTGCCCATAACTGGCTTGATGTTTTATACGCCAGCTCTTTTCTCGGGTTAGAAATTGGACTTCGCACCTCTATCCACATCAGTTTCTTCAAGCTTATATCTTTCAGGAAATATTGGATCAGCAAGAGTTCAGTATTTTCCTCCCGCACAAGAGCTAAAGGGTCGGGTTAAAAAGAAGACATCAGTAGAGAGCATCGAACTAATTTTTCATGATACGTCAATTTTTTCCTGTTGTCAGCTGCAATGGTTGAACAATATATTTAAATAGACTAAGCAGTGGGATAGTAGCCTGGGCAATGTCTGCTGCACTCTTGCAGTTAACCTGTATGGATACTATGAAGCTCGTTATCTACTCTACGATGGTTACCTAGGCACCGCTGCGACCTTTAACTATCCCTATATATATTTGCTAATCATCTATGCATGATTTTTCGTCAACAACCATAGGGCAGTCATCCATGTTCACTCGATTCCTTATCTGCCCCGTGCCGATTTACCATTACGACGCTTGACGTATCTCTTGCTCTTACGACTTAGGTATATATAAAGACCTTCTTCAGACTGCCTGTCCGTCCAAATATGGAATAAATGTTCTCGTGGTTAATCAGCTGCTCTCGATTATTCAGAAGCCAGCTCGAGATCTGTCTGGACTGAACTCTAAACATAGTGAGTGCTTAATAATTAAGGTGTTAGCTTAGTGAGTTTGGCAGCACCTTTGCGCCGCTGTTCTGCTTTTTCTTTCGCCTGCTTGTGACGACATCCCCTACCACCAGTATTTCTTGCCAGCTCCCTACTCATTGTAAATTGACTTACGTCGATGGCTTAAAATACCGCTCTTTGGTTCAAATCACTTTTGACCAGCCTGAAATTTGGCATCTTTGATAATAAGTCATCTAACAGGCTGCTGAAAAAGTCCCTTTAACGAAATTTTTACCTTAACTCTTATAAAATCAGAAAATTCAGAGCCTACAAAACAAGTGTTTTTTTGATTCTAAAACTTCAAGATGATGATGCTTTAATTCAAAATCCGAGTTTTTCAGCAGCCTGCTAATTGCAATCCTTGGTCATCACTTCATCTCTTTGATCGAAGAAAAAGCGATTAAATCTACCCTCACCTGACCTCTTTTCCTACTTCTTCAAATAATACACATCAGAGTTGAATTCACGTAATGATTAAAATAAGAAAATACACTTAAGCAATAACAATTTTATCGATGCTCTGGTTTACCACCTAACATGACACGAAACATCTCCATCAACTCAGCCACCCAAACACGCAAATATACCCACGCAGCGAGCAATCTATACTTCACTGTAAACTGATTTTTTTTTAATAAACGGAATATTGTAATAATTGGGGATAAAAAAGTACGAAAAAAAATCCAGATTTTATATTTTAAAGATTTACAGACTAACTGTCCACCTTTAACTCTACGTGCCTTTGTTGCAATTTCCTCCCAGCTCGATCTAGTTCGATGTCGTATTAGTGCAGAATGAGCGTAGACAATATTAAAATTATTTTGTCTTGCTCTACGGCAAAAATCTGCATCTCCCCCAGAATAAAGTTGCTCATTAAATCCAGAAATTTTTTTTATCAATTTTCTGGGTACTACTAAATTCGCAGTCGCAGCATAACCTCTTCTAACATAATGCTCCTGGGGTATCCCCTTAACAATATCATAGATTTCATAAGCTGTAGGTTTCTTTCTTTCACTAATCGAGTCTACTCTACCAGCAATAAAAAAATCATTCAATTTGGTAGAGTATATTTTTTGGACCACTTCTTCGAACCAATTTTCAGATGGTAAACAATCCGCATCAGTAAAGAATATCCACTCTCCACGGGCATAATGCAAACCACAATTTCTAGCGGCATAGGATCCGCGGGTATTACAATATAGAATTTTTACATTGTCAGGAATTTCTTTTGGAATACAAACCTGACTTGATCCATTATCAATTAATAAAATCTCAACAAGTCCGGTTCTATATGTCTGAACACTCAGACACTCAAGAAGTTCAGGAATAAAATGCCATTGCTCATAAATTGGAATAACAACGGTAAAACTTAAATACATTTGATTTCCTGTTTTTCAAAATTCAGAAAATACAAGCCTGTAAATCAATTTATCAATTTGCAAGATTCAATTGCTACTTCTTTATTAGTGGTTTTTTGTTCTAGTATCTCCAGGCAATTCAGTATTCGACAAACAATCTTTAACCCTTCCAAAAATTGCTGTCGAATACAATGCTGCTCTAATACTGCGACCAAAGCAGATAACTCAACCGCTTTCAGATCAACATCACTTAGTGAAGGACGAATTACTGATGCTGCTAACAAGCTTCTTTCCAGTTGATCAAGCCCAATTCTATCTATCTCAAAGCCAACGCCAATGGGCTCCAATGACCATCCACTCCAATTAATAAGTAAAAAAGTAGTAGATTCAGGTATAGTCATAATATTCTGTGCTTGCATGTCAGGATTGACAAAAGCTAGTGGCAACACAGCTAAATATTTCTTCAAATTAGGCCACTGTTTCATTAACTTTGCCACCTGCTGTTCTTGTTCGGCAGTACATGTTGCAATATTTAATTGCCAAATTGTTTGCTCACACAATCGCTGCCAAATATGAGCCTTCGAGCGTTGATAGCGCTGAATTAGTATCTTTGGTGGCTCCACTGTGAGCAATTGTTTCTTTATTTCAGCTACTGCAGCTCTTGCGTCTTTTAACGAACATAATAAAAATTCTTCTTGAAACTTATACACTTGGCATGGGAAATTATCCAAAGTCGTGACTCCGATTAACTGTGGCGCAAGCAATCCATCTGGGGGATCACTCAACAGATCCAGCTCATGCAAAGCAAGAGTCTTGCGATTCCTGTCGTAAAGCTTAATCAGATAGTTTTCAGATTTTTTTTCTCCCGATACTCTGAGGACACCCAAATTGTTTACACTTGAGGGGTGCCAGCGAATCTGATCTATGCCATACCAGCCTTGAACAATTTCTTTGAATATGGTATTCGCCCAACTCTTCCGAATATCAGGCCCAAGCAGAGACCAAATCGATTTACATTTTTTTGATTGGTTAGAAAGTAATACTTTGTTATGAAAAAACAGTGCATCAATCTTAACCCTAAGAATATTCAAAGCATTTACATCTCGTATGAAAGCAGCCACTCTATTTAGTAACTGGCGACTCAACAACAAGGATACTATCGCCACAAATACTGAGGGTGGTTCAAAAAAAATGAAATCCGCCACCAAATAGAAAAACACACAAAAGAAGCCTATACCTGATGCAAAAGTTATAATTTTTTGAAATTTACCTTCTAGATATTCGCGAAGAAATAAATTTGATCTCACAACGCTCAAAAACATCAGTATTGCCACAATAAAGTAAGCAATTACCAGCAGAGCCATATCTTTATATAAAATAAAAATTCCAAGCAATGCAAATCCAGAAAAAACCACGGACGCTAGAGCATCGGAAAATCTTAAATAAGCGTTAGCAGCAATTTCTTCTTGGTTTTCAAACAAGACCATTTTGTAGTTTTTGGCTAATATGCGGCGGGCACCTTGTGTGGTAACTACTACGATCAAGCGCTCACTTAGCATGTGTATTAGAAAGAAACCAATAGTGGTCATACTAAGGCCAATAATCAGCGGCTCTCTACCATAGGCAGCCAACCATTCTGGCAGATAGCTTGGCATGCGCTCAGAGCCAAGCAGAATAACAACTTTCAAAGGTAGAAATGATGCCAACAGGGTGGAAACCTGAGAAATCAGCGTGAGAAAAACTATTAACGCTGTTCGCCAAAAGACCACTCTACCAAACTTACTTGCTAAGGAAATACACCACCGCAACACGCTTAAAACATCAACTATCACGATACCGGATCTCCGAAAATAGATAGTAATTCTTCGGCACGGGCTTCCCAGGTATTATGGGTAAGGAAAGCCTCTATTATTTCATGCTTCGGCACTTCCTCACAGGCAGCTTTCAGAGCGCAACAAAACTCTTCCACTGTACTTACAGTGGTAGTATATGGATAATCGCTGATCTGGGGCATTACAAAAGAAACTACTGGCAGGCCAAATGCTAAGTACTCATATATTTTTATTGGGTCGACACCATCGGCTAGACGCCCCATCCGAAATGGAATAATACCTGCACTCCAGCGTGTTGCGTAACGGTGAAGCTCCTGCCAGGGTCTTGGACCTAGAAAAAGCACATTCTCGGGTAATTCCAATTCGCTTGGGGCTGAGTGCCCAATCACTTCAAACTGATATTGCGGGAGTAATTGAACAATCTCCTTGAAAGCCTCCCAATTAAACCAAGCTGCGGAAAGATGTCCAAAATAACCCACCACCCTAGGAAATAATGCCGGCTCATGTTTATAGTTATTCGGAATAATATCTTTCCCCACTGCATTAGGCATTAACTTCACACAACTGTCGGGCACCAGCAGGCTCAATTTATCTATAAGAGGTCTGGACACACAATAAGTCCGGTCGACAGTAGCCACCAATTTGCGTTCAACTTCAGCATCAAACCATTTTGCCATTCCAACCTTGGCAAATTCTTCCCAGTCATCTCGGCAATCATAGACTACGGACCATCCCTGTAAACGAAACTTATCTACATAACTTTCGATACCCTTAAATGGATAGGATATGATAAACAGCTTCCTAACATCATCTAAACCAACCGCCGATATCTCATTGAGCAACTGCAAAGTAATATCTACAGGGCTTTGCACCAATCCATCTTGATTATAAATAGGCAAAGCCTCAGTAAATCTTGTGCGATGGTAACTGAAGAACACAGGTACGCCACGTGCCAACAAAGCTTGCGTCTGTCGTATGGGGCGATTTCCTCGCGTCCCCTGAATACAGGTGGTGCCGGAAAAAAGAAATACCAGCTCTTTTTTACCTGATTTATTTATTTCTTTAACAAGACTCAACCATTGACTATGCACCGTTTCGTACTGTAAAGATCCTGGAGCAAGTGATTGACTCTGACGCCTCAGCGTGAGAAAAAATTGTATAATATTTACCGGCAAACGTATAAAAGCATACGGTGAGCGAGTCGCTTCAATGAGCAAGTGTCCGAGTCGAAAACTGTTACTTTCAAGAATTCGCTGATACTCTACCTGCAAAGCGGCCAACTCACGCTCAAGAGCTTCTCTAGGATCAGAGGAATTCATACCGCAATTAATCCCTTGAATGAATTGATAAAAGCCTCAGGGCTATATTTTTCTGCCAGATAACAATGTAAGTTTATTACCTCATCCCTTTCTTGCTGCTTAAGAAGAGTCGTGGCCGCCTCAACAACTTGATTAGGATTCCATATATCGACCCTGCTGATTAGAGAGGAATCTGGATAAATCTCTCGAAAAACCGGAAGATCGTTGGTGATCAACGGGCAACCACATAACAATGCTTCTGAAGCAGCCATGCCAAACGATTCATCTCGTGAAGTCACCAACATAGCACCACCAGTTGCAGCACATTGCCTGTAAATCTCTACAAGTTTAAAGTTATCTATTCTATCAATCCAACTAACTCTTTCTGATATACCAAGCCTATAGGCTAACTCAAAAAAAGCTGTGGATTGGCTTGTTGACGCTGTGTTGCCACCAACCATACTTAAACGTACATTACCTAATTGATCTTGAAGCATTGCTGTATATACCAATGCCAAGCGCCAATTCTTGTGATGATCAAGCTTTCCCACCCAAACGAATTCTATCGCAGCATATTGTTTTATTTTCAACCCGGCTTTTAATCTAAGTTTCTGGTCTGGAGCAAAAAGTGATCCCTGGAGTATATTTGGCAGCACTTGGATGTTCGGTGTATTTTTCCCTAAACGCTTCGTCACTAGTTTAGCAGAATAATTAGTCGGGACTGTTATACCTGCTAACTTAACTGGATTTATATCTATAAGATAGGCCAGCCCAGTACTCGTGGTGGTGTGTACATCTAGATAAACAGTATTGCGCCGATATAGAGGACCTGCGGCGACACTAAGCAGTTCCGGAGAATCGATCACAATTATAATATCAAATCGGCCCTTTTGTACAAGCCGCCGAAATGACACCTCAGCACCAAAGTGAATGCCATCTCTCTCTTTAAGTACCTGCCCTAAATTATTATCCTGACTGAAAAAAAGTTCACATTGAAATCCAGCACTCTGAAGCGCATCACGGCGTAAAGCGAGCTGAGAATAAACACCACCAATTATGCCGTATCGATACGCATAAAGAATTTTCATACACAACTCTCATCCAAGCACTGATCAGCATGTGCTTTTACATAAGCCACCAATTCCTCTGAATCCAACAGGCTTTTCTCTTGAGGAGACCAGATTATATACCAACCCATTAAACGTAATCTCTCTACACGTTTTAAAACCTGAATCTCTGGTTTTCGCAATACAAGAATGCCATTTATATTATCTTGATCTAACCTCCTTGTTAGCAATTCAATATCTTCCGTACACCAAACAGCTTTAGTACATAAAGTCGCTGGAAGCTTTCTCCCTAGTACCACAACCTCAGGTGCTGATCTTGTATGGTATGAACTCTTAGAGGAGAGAGTAGAAGTGGCCGTTGTAGATCGTTTTTTACTTTGACTTAGGTAAAGTCTTGCAAGCTTGAGGCAAGCTGAAATAGTATTACTTCCAAGTGGAAAAGCTTCAATGATCCACCCGCCAGCCTTATAACGAAGGCTATTCTGGACCTCTTCTAGTTCGGCCTCACAAGAAGCCACCTCTTCGCGTAAAACCTCAAGCAAATGGTCACTAATATTCATTGATTTTTTCAATTACGTTTAACATTGAATATGCAATCGCCCACATAGTAAGCGGCTTGCTGAAAGCCTCAAAGGGGGTATATAATACCCCACCAACCTCATCTATTCCTGACGGTGCATTCCAGCCCCTTACCTTAATTGTAGATAGTTTTCCAAACACAGATTTAATCTTGAAGAGCTTACCGCTTATGCGGATTGTGCCGCCAAATAATTATCCATTAATTTTCCTGTATTTCAAAGCCTAATAACCTCTTTAACCGGTTATTTAAATCGTATACTACTGCATTCACCTCTTCTGGATTTATTTTTTAAGCTTGTACTCTTTGGCTAATATTTACGCAACAGGCCATTTGTATTCTCGTTCAAAACACGCTCTCAGGAGTGGAAATTAATGTCATTTCTGGTGTTAAACAAACCTGCTCTGGTCCGCTATTGGCACCATCCTCCATCCTTGAGCTTCACTCCGATGATAACCTTAACAAGGTAGTCAAAGTCCCGAAGCCTTGTCCATTTTCCTTTTGCACACACTAGCAGGCTGCTGAAAAACTCGGATTTTGAATTAAAGCATCATCATCTTGAAGTTTTAGAATCAAAAAAACACTTGTTTTGTAGGCTCTGAATTTTCTGATTTTATAAGAGTTAAGGTAAAAATTTCGTTAAAGGGACTTTTTCAGCAGCCTGCTAGTAAATATCCACCGGCAAAGCCAGTGGCTTTAATCGTGAACCGCTCAAAGCGGTCTGTACGGAACTAACGTCCCTTGAGCCCCCAAAGGGGGCTGCCTATATCTTCATACCAAGGTCAGTTGCTCTAGTCGCCGATCTTCCTTCTCCTGATGACGAATATACTCCCTGATCACATTCTCATCACGACCAACGGTGGACGCAAAGTAACCTCTCGCCCAGAAGTGTTGCCCTACATAATTTCTACGCTGGCCAGAGTAGGTCCTCGCAATGTAAATAGCACTTTTACCCTTGATATATCCCACCACCTGGGAGACAGCATATTTGGGCGGAATCGATATCATCATATGGACATGATCCGGCATTACGTGCCCCTCCTCAATCAGGCTCTCCTTTTGCCGGGCCAACTGATGAAATACCGTGGTGGGCAACTCTCTGCGCACCCGTCCAAACAGCACCTTTCTACGGTATTTTGGGATAAAAACTATGTGGTACTTACACTCCCATTTCGTGTGACTTAAACTGTCCACTTGTCTCATGGTGACTCCTTTGTGTGTTGCTTGGCGGCTCACACATTGGAGTTACTATGGGACTTCCGGATCTGTCAAACTATGCGTGCCTCCCCGGCAAAGCCGGGGGGTCTCCCCTTTGGACTAGCTGGAACAACATGTGGAGCATTCCTTCTCTCGACAAGCAGCTCTTAGAGCGCTTCGTCCTGTCCTGAATTGTATCGTTTCGAACGTCGACTCGATAGGGTTCGTTGTCCGGATGCTCTGCCAGTGTTTTGCCAGGAAGTCGATGAAATCGTCAAATGCCTTCTCCGTATCAGTTCTTATCTCAGCCCGCCAGATGTCGTGTAAAAAGCGCTTTGCTTTCGACCGCCCCGGCTTGGGCATTTTTTTTGAATACATTAGCCGACTTATATAGCCAGCAATGCCGATGGCGTGCCTCTGGGCAGATCTCTTCCAGCCCCGTCAGAACCTCATAGCACCATCGCCAATCGCCAGCTCTGGGGTGTTCATGTCACGCACTTTCAGCCTTTCCAGCACTCCTTTCCAGCTCAGTGTCAATTTGCGTTCCCCATCTTCAATTACTAAAAAGTGCTTTTCCCACACTTGTTTACGCCAATGATAACCAGAGCGCAGAACTTGCTTTCATACAAGCGCAGGGCGCTGTACCTGTCGTCTGGCCAGATATACACCCAGCGGTCTTTATCTAGCCACTTGGTTCGCCAAGTATTGTATTCATTCTTCCACTGCCTCTTCAAGCGAACGATCATGCTGGCTGATAGGCTCCTCGCTTCCAAACCAACCAGTACCGACAGAGCCTCTTCCATCTCACCAGTTGAAATGCCCTTTAAAGATACCACGGCAGCGCTGCCTACAGTGAACGAGCCTTGCATACCTATGGTGGCACCAAAGCTGAACGGAAGGTGACTGGCTCGCTGGCTTTGTTCTGGACCTTTGGGAACTTGACCTTCGCCGGTCTCCGATCTCGATCTGAACCTCACTCTGCGCCAGGAAGTCAGTGCAGACTACAGCCGCGCGACTGTCATCCAGGCGGTGGCATTGAAACTTTTCCAATGAAGGCTGATAGCTCTGCCTCAACTGCCTTCTAAAGCAGCTTTCGTGTGGCTCGGTAGTCATCCCATATTTAATCGAAGTTAAAAGTAGAGTTTATGCTGCCATTAACAGTGGCTTCCCACCATTATCCTTGTGCGGCCGTCGGTGATTGTAAAACCATAGCCACTGCGTTGCATATTCTTGATCCTCTTTCATGGTTTCGAACAGGTGCTTGCTGACCCAACTGTAGCGTATAGTGTTGAT
>NZ_JAVAMR010000073.1:0-9314 GCF_030731025.1 Microbulbifer sp. 2205BS26-8
AATAAAGCAACCAAAGAAGGGACGGCTCTGGCTATTTGCGAGCTTTAGCAGCCACTGCATTGATTTTCTTCTGAATCACATCCAGTTTTAGCTGCTTGGCCTTGCGCGGAATATCTTTTGCCAAAGAGATCTCCTTTCACTCCCCAATCACTACCCGCAGGCTCACCGTGCGCTGGGTGCACTCCATACACCACACTACTTTGTTCGCTTCCCCGTTCTATGTGTACAGTACTGACATGCAAGCTTTATGCTTTGCGAGGGGTTTGTAGAGGGGTTGCGCTAAGCCAAGTGCGGCCACTAGGCCGCATTTGAAATAAGCGAGTTTAAAAATGATAAACCAGGGAACCGGACCAATAGTCTACATCCTGCTCGACAAGTGTGTACTCAGCCTCAAAGGAAAGATTCTCAGTCAGCTTAAAACCGGCCCCAATGCCCGCGGAGAAGCCGTCATCGGAAACCTCACGGAAGGCCTTCACTTTTTCATGGAGGTAGCCGAGGCGCCCCTTGAAATAAATATCTCCCTGAGTACGATAAGTTGCATACAATGCCTGGGTGGAAATAGAGTAATCTGAGCCATCATCCAGTTCGCCGTCAGACGCAGAACCGGTGAACTCAGCCTCAATGCCCAAGCCAGAATTCCAAGTATAACCTCCGCGAATACCGGCGTTGAGGGGGTTCTTATCAGCATATTTAGCATCAACATTCATCGCACCAAAAGTGCCACCAACATAGGCTCCTTCCGCCTGAACAGCAGCTGAGCACACTAAAACTGCTGCTGCCCCCAAAGCCTTAAGCTTAAAATACATTCTTTCGCTCCTATACCACTAAACTATTAAAATGCAAAAGCTGCCGAATTATAAAGTGAAAAAATTTTGAGTAAAGTGTTTTTTTAATCCAGTGCCCATCAGACTCTTTGCGCCCTTCGCTCTGGCATGGGTTAAGCAGAGTACTACCTCAAAATCAATACTGCGAAAACGCCACAAAATCCTTTTTAATCATATAGTTACAACATTTAATAAAGCTATGGTGAACACTGGTGTTTATGCCAGATAGAGCAGTAGATCTTACAAGAGTCCTTTCATTCCCCAATCACCACCCGCAGGCTCACCGTACGTTGGATGTACTCCATACGCCACACGGCCTCGTTCTCAGTGCCTTCGGCTACCGCGGAGGCCTGCAGGGTTTCCACCTTGCCCGGCGTTTCCCAGGGCGTGCCGTCGGCATTACTGCGCACCTGGTTATCGGTGGTGACGAAGGCACCGATCATCTTGTAGGCGAACTGGTCGGGGCTGCCGTCCTGGTCCAGATAGATGGGGTTGCGTACCTGCGAGATGCGCGCAATATCACCGGTATAGATGCCGGTGGTCAGTTTGTAAAAGTGCTCGTCTTCTCCGGCATTGCTGATATCGCAGGCTTGTATGTAGTCGACCATCTCATGTGAATCCCCTCGGGTTTGTCGGAGGCAATTTGATTTGAGTCATGCCGCTTGGGCAGACTCGGTTTGTTGATAATACAGGTTTCCGTATCCGGCTGGAGGCATGTCGCCAATTGGCCAAAGAATGCGGCGATGGTTAAACCAGTCGACCCGGGTCAAGGTTGCGCGTTCAACCTCATCCAGCCCTTTCCATTTGCCTCTTCGGACGCCTTCCAGCTGTAGCACCTTCATCAATCGTTCAACTGTGCATCGGGCGACCTTTACATCCTCTCGGTTAAGCTGCTTCCAGATCTTGCGAGCACCATAGACGTGATGGTTTTCTTCGAAGACCCGCTGGATCTCAGATTTCAGCTCATCGTCACGTTGAGCGCGCACACAGCGTTGCTCTGGATTGGCTTGTAGATGCTTGCAGCGGTAGAAGGTCGACGGTGCAATCGGCAGAACCTCACAGATTGACTCGACACCGTGCGCCTCACGCTCCTGGTCAATGAATGCACCATTACTTCGGTTTGCGGTTGAGCTCCGCCTGGGCGAAAAAAGCGGCAGCCTTGCGCAAGATCTCGTTAGCGCGCTTCAGCTCGCGGACTTCACGCTCCAGTTCTTTGAGACGGGCTGCGTCACCGCTGGTGGTGACGGGCTTAGTACCATTGTCGACTTCCATCTTGTTGACCCATAATCGTAGGGTCTCGGGTGTGCAGCCGATCTTGGAGGCAATAGATGTGATCGCTGCCCAACGTGATTGATGCTCGTGCTCGCCGGTCAACACCATGCGAACTGCGCGTTCCCGTACCTCGGGAGAGTATCCAGGTCGTTTGCTCATCGGCTAATTCTCTCAAGAAAGTTAGCCTCCGAGAAACCCGGGGTGATTCATAGAATGGCAGCACACGGTCATTCAGAAGGTCTGCTGCAGTGATTGGCGTCTTTGTTGTATACAGCTTGCAGTGTGCCACTTTTGCATAGGTGTCAACGTAGGTCTGCTGGTATACACGTCCAACACCTTTGAATGTCCCAACGTAGAAGGTGTCCTGGGAGCCCAAGTAACCAGGATGTTGGGTCTCAATTTCGCCGCAGGCTTCGTCATCATGGCGTTTGCGTTCCAGAGCCTGAACCTGTGATTCAGTGAGAATCAGACCTTCCTTTGCCACTTTGACTTCAAGGGCTTTCAGGCGGAGCCTGAAGTTAGCCAGGTCATGCCGTAACCAGATACTGCGAACCCCGCTAGACGACACAAAGACACCGCGCTTACGTAGCTCATTGGATACCCGTACCTGCCCATGAGCAGGCTCTTCAAGGGCATAAGCCAGCACTGCTTCTTCTTCAGCAGGGCGTTCACGCCGCCGCTGGATACGGCTTCTTTGTAACGATAGAAGGTGTCTCGCGATACGCCGAGCATCTTGCAGGCTTTGGAGATATTTCCGAGTTCTTCCGCCAGATTGAGCAGACCGGTCTTGTGTTTAATGATGCGATCGTTAGTATGAATCATGGGGTTTATCCTTGGTTTTGGTTTCAGGTTTCGTCACCTTCATCAAAACCGGTAAACCCCCCTTTTCAAGGAGATGTGTCAGATTTGGTCTGAACTAATACAGTTGAACACCAGAATTGACAATAACTCTTTGTTTTTCTTCGCTATATTATCCTTCAACTAACTCTGAAAAATTAGGGTTTCCCAAAATTTCCGAGATAAGTGCTTGAACCGCCGGAGTAAATGCCTCTGCAACATTTCTACAAGCCCCAAAAGCAGAAAAACTTGTTTTAAATGGATACACAGTCTCTACTGTATAACCAGCAGATTTATTTGAAGATATTGTAAAGTTAAGCGTCCAGTATGCTGGAGAGACAGAACTAAACTTTATGCTATTAAGAGTGCCGGAAAGCTCAATATCACTCGTAGGATCGTAAACTTGGGCCAAGAACAATTCTGTCTGAAACGCTTCTTTTATAAATTCTGCTTGACTTTTTCCTGGCGACACATCTACAGGCCCATTTAAACGGCAAAGTAATGATCCAGAGTTCTCCGCCTGTTTAAACTCACCCAGCTTTATTTTCTCATATGATGCCTTAATTTTATTTTGCACCATCACTACATTTTTTGTAGAGGAAGTATAAGGTCTAGTTGAGGTCGTTTCGCAGCCGGCAATTACAAATAGCAATGCGGATAATAGTGACAATGCTGCTAGTTTTTTCATGATATTCTCTTCTGCCCAATGTTAAAGTTTTTAAATATCTTTGATAGTCGGGCATATGTAACTATCAATAGATATGCTTTTGTTGCCAAGAGCAGCGGGAACAAGGTGCAATTAGTACAGCCAGAAACTTGCTTGACCTTCCACACCAAATCCCTGTTGCCTAGGCAGTAGGATCAACTTAAATATCGTTGCTTTCTTGCCAATTTAAAAAAGCGCTTGTCACGCGACCTGGGTATATTTTGCACCTAAATCTATCTTTGCTGAGCAAAGCCAGGCGCAAGCAGGCTAAAGGCTAATAGCAAGACGAGGATACGACGATCCGAAAACTACTATATAAATGTCCAAAAGTGCTCATCGCAAAATTCGATTGTGCGCGAAATTACCACACCAGCGCCAAAAACAAAAAACCCTCCAGAGAAGAGGGTCTTTAACTGCCTGATTTTAAAGGCTTATTTGGGGTGGCCGACGGGGATTGAACCCGCGACCTCAGGAGCCACAATCCTGTGCTCTACCAACTGAGCTACGGCCACCATATCAGTGATATGCTTCAGTACTTTGTGGCTGTACTGAAATACCGGGTCAAACTCGCACCAGACTGGCGAGGGCCAAGCCCTTTATGCCAAACCAGAACCACCTGGAAGGTGGCACGCCCGGCAGGACTCGAACCTGCGACCATCCGCTTAGAAGGCGGATGCTCTATCCAGCTGAGCTACGGGCGCAAGGTAAAACCGGCTGATTGGTCGGGGCAGAGGGATTCGAACCCCCGACATCCTGCTCCCAAAGCAGGCGCGCTACCAGACTGCGCTATGCCCCGCATACCAACTCTTCGCATCTATTCAATCTATATTACCCTCTGGACAGAGGCTTTGCAGACTGAGTTGCCGGCGAAGTGCGCGCATAGTACTGCCCACCTCCTCAGGAGTCAACGCCTCTAAACTATTATTTTTTAAGAGGTTTATTCTATTGCCCATCAAAGCCCGGAAGTGACGAAATTATTTTCAACCTATGCGAAAATGGCAGATTATGCGATTTTGACCGGGCAGCTTGCCAATCCGCTCTGAAATCCGCTTTGTCAGTCCCCTCTAGTAAGAGGGCTTTGAGGCAGATTCCGGTCTATAGCACATGACCTGTTAATGATTGAGATAGCATCTATGTCTGCACTGATTCTGGACGGCAAGGCTCTGGCACAGAAAACTGAAGAGGCACTCTCAGTTCGAGTAGCCGCACTTAAGGAAAAAAGTGGTGGCCAAACCCCTATCCTGGCGACCATCCTGGTTGGCAATGACCCCGCCTCCGCCACTTACGTGAAGATGAAGGGCAATGCCTGCCATCGCATTGGCATGGGCTCCATGCAGGTTGAGTTGCCTTCCTCTACTACTACTGAGCAACTGCTTACCAAGATCGAAGAACTCAACAGCAACTCCAACGTCCATGGCATTCTGTTGCAGCACCCGGTGCCGGCGCAGATTGAAGAGCGCGCTTGCTTCGATGCTATCAGCCTGGAAAAAGATGTAGACGGTGTGACCTGCCTGGGTTTCGGGCGTATGGCGATGGGTGAGAAAGCCTATGGCTGCGCGACACCCAAAGGCATTATGCGCCTGCTGGAGGCCTACAATATTGCGCTGGAAGGCAAGGATGTTGTGGTTGTCGGTCGCAGCCCTATCCTGGGCAAGCCCATGGCGGCTATGCTGCTTAATGCCAATGCTACAGTCACTATCTGTCATTCCCGTACCCATAATCTGCCCGGGCATATCCTTCGTGCAGATATCGTGGTAGGGGCTGTGGGCAAGCCGGAGTTCATCAAGGCGGAATGGATCAAGAATGGTGCGGTTGTGGTGGATGCCGGTTATCACCCGGGTGGTGTGGGTGATATTGAGCTGGGGCCGCTCACCCAGCGCGTAGCCGCTTATACTCCGGTTCCAGGTGGTGTTGGTCCTATGACTATTAATACTCTTATCTATCAGACCGTTGACTCTGGTGAACGCAAGATTGGCTAGCCCGATTCGATTGGACAAGGCAGTTAGCCAGGTAACCGGTCTCTCCCGCTCCGATGCCAAGCGCGCGGCTAAGGCACAGCGGATTAGCGTGAATGATCAGGTGGTGACTGACCCAGCGGTCAAGGTGCAGGCAAGCGATTCTTTGTGCCTGGATGGCGTGCCTTTGCTGAAACCGGGACCTCGCTATATTATGCTGAACAAACCTATGGGTTATGTAAGCGCCACAAAAGATCCCAAACATCCAACGGTGCTCGATTTAATTGAGGAACCAAACACAGGCAGGCTGCATATCGCCGGGCGCCTGGATATCGATACCACCGGACTGGTACTACTGACCGATGATGGCCAGTGGTCTCACAAGGTGACCTCACCTAACCATCACTGTGCAAAGACCTATTACGCCCAGTTGGCAGACAAGATTGAGGCGACGGCGGTGGCAAAGTTTGCCAAGGGCATTTGGCTGAATAGCGAAAGGAGGAGAACCAGGCCTGCCAGACTTCAGATACTCTTTGCCAATGAAGCCCGTGTAACTATCGGTGAAGGTCGCTATCATCAGGTTAAGCGAATGTTTGCGGCCCTAGGTAACAAAGTTCTGGCACTGCACCGGGAAAAAATTGGCGATATCTCCCTGGATGAAGCGCTCAGGGAAGGTGAATACCGCTTTCTTTCCCCAGATGAAATTGCTTCGGTAAAGTAATCAGCATGTCAGCCCTTCTACTCCAGGAGCTGCTCCAGGCCCCAAGGGAAACTTTGTGGATCGCCGATGAAAACAGTAAGCCTCTCCTGCAGTCAGGATTTCACTTCAACGGTGATTTACTCACCAACCGCTGGGATATTGCTGGATTGGCGGTGGGTATAGCCGCACGCAGCTTTTTTAACGACTTTCACTTCGAGGAGCTAAGCCGCAGCTATCGCCGCATTGTTTATCCGGTATCCAAGGAAAAAGCGGTTGTTCACCACATCATCAATCAGGCCCCACGATTTCTTGGTGAGGGTGGTGAGTTGGTACTGCTGGGAGAAAAACAAAGTGGTATCAAAAGCTATGCGGCAAAAGCAGCTGAGCGCCTTGGTACTGCCAAACAATTGCAGAAGCACGGCAATGACTATTCCAGTATCAACCGTATCAGTCATGTGAATGGCGGGAAATTGATCGGAGAAATGAACTACCCCCGGTTGCGCAGCCTGCCCGAGCTTGGCGGTCTGTACAGCAAACCGGGGCTGTTTGGCTGGAACAAGATTGACAGAGGCAGTGCTTTACTTGCCCGGCAATTCACCACTGAACTGCCCAAGGAGGGCGCCCGCATCGTGGATCTGGGCTGTGGGTATGGTTATCTCAGTATCCAACTGGCATCACGGGGTAACTTCCATTTTACCGCAACTGACAATAATGCTGCCGCCCTGTTTGCCTGTAAAAAAAATTTCCGCACACTGGGTTTGACCGGTGTCGTCACACCCTCTGATGCCGGTGCAGAACTTGATTGTGGCATCGCTGATCTGGTGCTGTGTAACCCCCCGTTCCACCAGGGGTTCCAAGTGGAGGGAGGGCTGACTAATCGATTCTTACATAACAGTGCCCGGCTTCTGAAATCAACTGGAACAACGCTTTTTGTGGTGAATGCGTTTATCTCTTTAGTGGAAAAAGGTCTGCGTTACTACTCTGATGTGCAACTGATCTGCAAAGAAAATGGATTCTGTGTCTACAAGCTGCGTCTTTGATAGATAGCTTTCGACCCAGTTGAAAGGAAGTTGGACATGGATTGACTCAGTAGTCGCGCAGATTGAACAGGTTCATAGATAGAGTGTGCTCTTCAAGCTCTTCCAACTGGCGCAGGCGTTCAAAGGCTTCCCTTGCAGAGGGGGTTTCTGCGCCCTGAGACAAATCCCGATACTGGTCTGCCAGGTAGATTTCTATATCCAGGGCAAATTTGGCAATATCATCGAGGCTATCAATATCTATGCAGCGCAGTCGCTGCAAAAATTCTTTTTCCCGCCCTTCCGGGGCAAACTGTACCCAGGTATGCAGAGCGCCGGGTGGTAAATCCGCATGAAAATTTTCCAGCGAATGCTTCATGGAATCTTCCCGCCGCCTGAGTTGATCCAATAATAATTCAACCCGTTTATTGGTAGCCAACTGCTCGTACTCTTCGTATTGTAACGCCAGTTTGGCGTGAAAATCCCTGCCTTCTTGAATCACTTCCTCAACAGTTTTGTACCGCATCGACCGGCCCTGGAAAAAGTACGTCGCTTATTCCAGTATAGGCAACGGGTAACAAAGGGCGCCAATCAATATCATCATTGACATGACAGAAACACAAGTTGACTGATTGGTTCTATACTCAAACCCCAGAGCAACAACTGTTGTAATAATGTACAGGGAGTTTTGATCCACCCCCCTTGAAGTGTTCTTAAAACTGTACTGGTACCTCGTGCCTGCCAAGTGGGAGCAGATGACAGTGGAAGACTGCATAAAGAAGTGGCGCAGTGGCTAGATTTTTCAACATGGCAAGACAGGCTGTGGGCAGTTTCAGGCGGGGGCACGGCAAGCCTCTCATTTCTGATGCCGAGCGGTGAGTCAATTGGCACTGGCCAACCAACCTGATGTCCGTTGTCGTTATAATAACTGCCATTAGCTATAAGGTTTGCAGATCCTGCCCAAACGTTTTGAGTTCGGCAAACTCGCCCCTGGGCACTGGTATGTTTGTTTTTTATCCATTGTCTTTGAATATGTTGAAAATTTCAGTAATCATCGTTTTCAATAGGCTCATGGGCAAGTGAAACGAAGCGGCGGTTAATCCATCATTCTTGTGAGCCTAGTTTTGATCTGCTTATAGTGCATTTCATCACCCGCCAATCGATAGTCCTGCGCAGATATAGGTGTGGGTGAACAAAACAATGTATAATAAATGCACTAGTCCAAAAGGGAGACCCCCGGCTTTGCCAGGGAGGCACGCATAGTTTGACGGAATATTACCCGTGTTTGTGTGTCCGGGAAACTATAACCACATCAGTCTCTCAGGTGGTGGGATATATCAAAGGTAAAAGTGCTATTTACATTGCGAGGACCTACTCTGGCCGGCGTAGAAATTATGCAGGGCAACACTTCTGGGCGAGAGGTTACTTTGCGTCCACCGTTGGTCGTGATGAGAATGTGATCAGGGAGTATATTCGTCATCAGGAGAAGGAAGATCGACGAGTAGAGCAACTGAACTTGGTATGAAGATATAGGCAGCCCCCTTTGGGGGGTTCAAAGAACGTTAGTTCCGTACAGACCGCTTTGAGCGGTTCACGATTAAAGCCACCGGCTTTGCCGGTGGATATTTACTATCATCAGTGTCAACCATCTAAAGTCTCTTTCCACCTTTCACTACCCTGAACAATAGCCCTCAGTTTATAAGGTCTTTATCCAGCAGGTTGGCGATGCGAAAGACAGAGCCTGTCTATGTGTGGGAAAGGCTCGGGCAACGGTATATTTATCGATCTTGAACTTACTGTTGAGAAGGGGGAGTGTCGGTATTGTGTTCGACTTCCCCATCAGATCAAGCAAGAGCTACTACCAGTTAATTCCGGTCATCATTACCTGATTTACTACCCCAGTATCAGTTCCATCACGACACTCTGCAGTGCAGGCTATTGATGTCTCTTGGACCTAGGGGCATTTTGGGGTTTGCGTTGCAAGTGTAGTGGCATAGTGAATTT
>NZ_JAVAMR010000074.1:0-9176 GCF_030731025.1 Microbulbifer sp. 2205BS26-8
GATCGACTTAACAACCGTCCGAGAAAGACGAGGGGCTGTCGATCACCAAACGAACTAACGAACTATTTATGGGACGGCGAGCTGATTTGCTTGCCGCGTAATGAAATTGCAGTTATTAGTTGAAACCGCGAACAATGGCACCCAATCCTTTCGCAAAAGAAAACTGGGAGCTGGGTGCCCGGATTGTAGTGAAGCAAGAACATCTCGGGCGTCTGTGCATTGAGCTTATGCGCCTGGAGTCAGAAGTAAACGGTGATTTCATCACTTGATCGACCGTTGAGCCAGACGCCTATCAAAAAATTAATGCCTGTTGCCACTGGCATAGCCACCAGCCACGAACCTGATAACGCCCAGAAAAGACCTGCTGGCTATGGATTGACCACAGAGCTTCCGCAAAACCAGACCGCCAGTATCGGTCTTAACCATGGCCAGAAATTGGGGTAATGCACCATGGACGCATTTGATAGTGCAATCAATGGGGTACTTGGTCAGGACAGCATGCTAACTATGGTCGCGGGGAGTGTATTCTGATAGCAGCGCCGAGAACACCCTACCTGGTGGGCTGAATTTTAATGAACTCTACTAAAGGCTTTAATGCTAGTTTTGAGAAGGGATACTAATAGGTGATGAATTCGAGCGAGTTGTAGTCGTATGTTTTCTTCTGGCCCTACGATATATCGTCGTTTACACTGCAAAAGTGGTTTGATGCCGGCAGTTTAGGCAGAGGAGGGCTGGAGGCCTTCCCCTTTTAACTGGTTTGAACTCTGCCAATATTATTGATTCAAATATCTGTATAACGGTTTATAGTACTTTTCGATACTGTCACAACTCTGAGCTAATGCATCATTTATCCGTGAAGAGATTTCTTTACCGGACGCAAAAGCGGTTAGCACCATTGAATTACTTCGATTAGAAATTGCACACCACCATTTATTTCCTGTAGAATCATGACGAAATGCTAAATTATCACAGTTTGAGGATCAATCCAGTACTTGAGTAATCTTTCCAGGACAATTAATAGCAATAGCAATAGCATTTGCAGCCAAAATAAAGCCACCTAAAAGCTTAATTCATCTTGTCATTTTATTTTATACCTTGTTTTTG
Source organism: Microbulbifer sp. 2205BS26-8 (assembly GCF_030731025.1). Lineage (NCBI taxonomy): Bacteria > Pseudomonadati > Pseudomonadota > Gammaproteobacteria > Cellvibrionales > Microbulbiferaceae > Microbulbifer > Microbulbifer sp. 2205BS26-8. The sequence continues at coordinate 1,105 of NZ_JAVAMR010000074.1, forward strand.
AACGAATTAGCGCCGTACATGGCACTGCGACTGATCAACGCTATAAGCGATGATACCATAAGGCAGGAGGTGACAAAAGAAAAGAGCGAGTTACGATCATCCTGCTAATAATGCACTAAAAGAAAAAACTGCAATTTTTCGTGATACCCTGAATTTGAACGTATATACTTTCTGTCTTTCCAATCATTTACATAGAACACGGAGGGAGCAATGTTTAGTCATATTATGGTAGGCACCGATGATATACAGAGAGCCAAAGCATTTTATGATGCTGTTTTGGGGAGCCTGGGTCATAAGCCTGGGGTCATTGACGAAAAGGGCCGTTGTTTTTATTTTACCAAGACGGGCGTGTTTGCCATCAGCAAGCCAATCAATGGTAAATCAGCCTGCCATGCGAACGGTGGTACCATCGGATTTACCGCGAATAGTAAAGAGGAGGCTGATGCTTGGCACTTAGCCGGGCTTGAAAACGGGGGTGTCCGCTGTGAGGACCCACCGGGGATGCGTGATGGAGTAACTGGCAAGTACTATCTCGCCTACTTACGTGATCCTGATGGCAATAAGATCTGTGCTCTTCACCAGGTGGGATAAGCGATCCTTGAGAGTGTAATTCATTTTATGCAGCTGCATTCTCAGATGTTTATTGATAAGGCCGCTGCCATTACAGCGGTTTTTTGTGATCGAAATTTGAACAGAAATGTAATCTATTAGACTGCACTCTCCCTATGATCAAGACCTTTAAGAACAAAGCCCTGGCAGCGCTCTTGGCAATTCGTAAGTTTAGGATCGACCAGCGCCCGCTTTGGTGTATTTTGCTCCTGCGATCGACGAGGTCGTTATAGTTGAGGATATCAATCTGACGAGCTACCACTCCCACGCCCTGCAGGGCTTTGACCCCAGGTGCTATATCGTGCATTTGAACGGTCTCAGTGCATTACTTTTTAATTCAAAAGCGGCAACACCTAGCGGGCAGATTTTGAGCAATATCATTGAGAGAGGTGGAATCACTATGGCGATTACCTCACAGCAAAACCCCAACTGCTGTCCACCGCATCCCGGTGAGGTGATCGAGGGTATACTGAAAGATCTGGACTGCAGCAAGAGTGCCACCGCCCAGATGCTGGGTGTCCCGCGTCAGTCACTGCACGCCATATGGCCGTGCGAAAGCCGGTAGCGCCGGATATGTCCGCACCGGGAAAAAGAAGCCACAGACACACTAAAGGTCAGTGCGCGTTAGTACCCCGTCATGATGAGCACCCCTGCCCCCGGCAGAGCTTCAGAAGAATCGACATTAGTTGGCTGAATCAAGGCGTCGATAGCGGTCCCACACTGCTCCCCGGTCAGGCCGTTGTTCAATAAGACCTGTATAGGTCGTGAACTTCTGTATTTCTCACCTGCTCCCGCATCAGAAAATAACTGCAGTTCTATCAGATAGGCACCTGTCGATGGATTGCCAGTGTGCCCAATCCCACTGAGCGAACAGTCACCATCGGCGGCTTCCACACAGAAATCCAGGTGTGTATGAATGCTGCCGTCCGGCGCAGCCTGGTCAATTGGTGATTCGACGGGTCCTTCGATTCCGGCGTTCGACCATATCGTTCCCTGTTCATAGAATGCCAATTCAACTGGATCGTTACGTAAAAAAACTTCAATAGGAATAGCGCCGAAATACCTCAGGCGCTCCCCGTTGACGGGGCCCATCCACGCCTCGAGAGTTGGATCCCAGAAACGGAGCGCTCCCAAAGCACGAAACCACAGGCTCTCGCCAGGCGAAAGGCCGCCGGTATTCACCACCCAACCAGGGTCATCTGTTTTGTGTGGTCCACCAGCAAAGTCACCAAAATCTGCCGGCACCACGATGTTGCCGGTATCTGCACTGAGCGGAAAAGTACCCGCAGAGTCGACCAGGATTTTAGCCCCTAACGCAGCCGGTGGGATAATATCGATGAAGAGATCAAAGTGTCCAAAATTACTACAGCTGCTGTATTGAGCTCTCACTTCCAGGCTTGTTGCGATCAGCAATAGCACGCCCACTAAATTCCGTAACTGCCTATAGCAGCAAACCACGCATCGCATTCCCATCTTACCACTCCCAACTGAGCCCCAACTCCAGGGAACGACCTGGCTCCGGAGCAAAATTTCGAATAAATGATGTAGCATTGTGAATTTCCCGGTCACTCAAATTCTTGCCTTTAAGGAACACGCTGGCGTTGTCCAGCCATCCTGTAAGCCTGTAGTGCAAACTCGCATTCACTTCAAAGTAACTGTCGGTCTCTGTCTCGAAGGCACCGGGGTTGTTTTGCGCAGCTACATAAGTCGCTGTGATATCGAACAACCATTGCATGGAAGACCATTCAGCACCGGCACCAAGACGCCAGGGTGGCATCCGGGGAATGTCTTCATTATCAGTACCGCTGTGACCAGCATCTTCCAGACTTCCCTCCACGTAGTCCGCAAACCAGTCGACTTGCAAGGTACCGCGAGCGAGAGAAACCCCAGGCCACAGCCATTGCACTTCGCCACCCTGTATCGCTGCATCGTTCTGTTGGTATTCATACACAGGCAGGCACTCGGCTAGCCGAACGCAGTTAATACGAAACAGCTGCTCGGCGAGATCGTAGAAAATACCCGTATTATTCTGGTAGATAAACCCGTCTATTTCACTGCGAAATAGCCTGATATGGGTACTGCCCAGGCCGTGCGTCCAATCCCACCCCAATTCTAAACTGTGAAACAGCTCTGCGTCTGGAATATCGCCATCGGAGCGCAGCAGCAAACCAAGGTCGAAACTGCGGGTCGCCAAGTGTGGCCCCAGTGACAGAAACTCATGTACATCTGGCGTACGCTGATGTCTGCCAAGAGCTGCGAACCATTGATGCTGCTCCAGCTCATAGTCAGCACCCAGCTGGAAGCTGCTGGTCTTGTATTCAATGGGCTCGTGCATGAGCTGATAATTATCGGGGCGAAGGGGGGCTGTCAGTTCGCGTTGGTGAATCTCCGTGGTATCGAAACGTCCGCCCGCCTGAAAGGTCCAGGCCTCGTGCTGCCATTTTTCTACCAGGTACATGCCAAAACTGGTCACATCCGAGGGGGGCACAAAGTTTTCACTGCCCGTAGAGGAAAAGTAGCGATCAATGACCTGTACCCCGATCACGCCCTCAAAGCCTGCAGCAAGGCTGTGTTCAAGACTCAGTTTGGCCTCGATAGCATCATTGACAAAGTGCGTACCTGAGAATCCTCTCCCACCTTCGAAGTGTTCGTAGTCTGCTGTCGCTATCTGCAGCTCTAGCTGCTGCAAAACGTCCTGCTTGAATTGGTAGCCCGCTCTAAGGTCGTAACGCTGTTGTTCGAGATCAATACGGATCAGCGGATCACCGCCTTCGCCACCGCCGTGACTGTGACCACTGTCCCGAGGTTCTGTATGGCTCCCCGGCGGTATTCCGTAGTCGTATTTCATATTTCGGGCTGAAGCACCGATGTACCAGTGCTCCTTGGTCAATGCAGCACCGATCGAATAACCTTTCGCCTCAGCATCACTGTTGGCAATATAGCCACAGGTATTGGACTGACTTGCATCAAAACCAAACTGACGATTCACCTGAGCGACATCAATAGCACAACGGGGTATCTCGGCATCATCGTGATTTCTGTTGTAGGCATCAATATGAAAACCGAAGCGCTGATTCTCAATATTGAACTTTGCGGCAGTTGTTGTTTGAGCGTGATCGTTAATGAATTCCTTGCGCCACTCAATAGCACCAGAGTGTGACTGTCCTGCTTTTGTAAAGGGGATACGCTGTGTATCGACGTGTACGACGCCCCCTACCGCAGCATTACCAAACTCAATACTTGAAGCGCCCTGAAGTATCTCTATGCGTTCTGCTAGTATTGGCTCTATGGCGACAGCATGATCTGGGCTGAGCGATGAGGCGTCCCAGCTTCCGATGCCATCTTCTACGATCCTGACGCGTACACCAGACAAACCACGCAACACTGGTAAACCAACACTGGGCCCAAAGGTGGCGTTGTGAACTCCCGGCTGGCTTGCCAATGTCTCTCCCAAGGTATTGCTGATCTCGAGGCGAAGCTCATCGCCGGTCAGGATTACACCAGACTGTCCAGTTCGAAACTGGTCATGCGGCCTCTGTTCTCTCTGGCCAGAAACAATGATCTCTTCGATCTCTTTATGTTCTATGTCCTCGGGATCCTCTGCTAGCCCGGGCTGGGGGATAGCCAGGACAACCAACCAACCTGCTACCTGCCTTAACGCCTTCAGCACTTGATACCTCATGTATGTAGTTGAGTGAATGAGTCAAAGGGCCCGCGGAGCGGGCCAGATGTCTGTCAAACAGCCTAGAAGACAGGGACGTGGTTATTTAAAACAGTGCTCGCGCGCACCAAGCCCCCATGCGTGACAGTACTGGGAACATCATTGCCGCTGCAACAGGGCAGAGGCATTGGCAAGGAAGGCGTCGATACTCGCTTCATAGGCCACTTCATCTAAACCAAAGTTGAATGCGATGTAGTAGCTTTCAGATGTGCCATAAATTTGGTTGCTGCCCGTGCTGTCAAAGCCCAGCAGCTGCATTTCAATCAGGTAAGCACCGATCGCTGCATCAGAGTTGATCTCATAATCGATATGTGAATGGAGACCACCCACGGCATCCGCAGCACCGACAAAGCTAGAGCTGCCAGCGGCTACACCTGCGGAACTAAATACGGTCTCAGCACCAAAAACATCAACCACAGTCACCTGATCCGCTGTCGTCGCCGTCCAGGCAGTACCGTCCCAGAACAACAAGGTAGCGACACCCGAGAAACCGATGATATCGCCAGGGTTCAACACACCACTCTCTTCATGGGAAGCGTATCCCGGGCTGTCTGTGGCAAACGGGCCCTGACCGAAATCGAGGAAGTCGGCTTCAAACAGCAATATCTCACCATCGCTGGTAAGGACACCCCCTTCGGGTGCCTCGCCCTCACCAGAATCGTGCATATGCCCCTCAAGCTCGATAACAATCTGACCATTGTCAACGTCAAATACAACGTCGCTATGTTGCGCATGGGACTGAACAGCCAGGGCACCCAATGCGCCCGCGACAACCCATTTCAAAATACTTTGCATGAAAGATCTCCTTATCTCTTATTGATGAGTTAGTTAAGAATTTATGAATTAGCCGATAATTTATGAGTTGGTTGAGTGGAAAAACGCCGTATTTTTTGCAAGCGCCCGCTCGGACAGCACTATCCAGATACGATCCGTAGAGACTCTTGCAAGATTGCTCAAGCGACAAAGCTGGTATACTATATCATATCATTTTCTGATTGCCATCCTTGCTAGGCTACTTTTTACTGCATATAAACACACGCATCTCATTAACCTGAAAGAAATGCCGTCATAGCTCGCAATCAATTACAGTTTCAGAAAGGTATCAGTTTGACCAAATTCCTCACCTTCATACCGGATGGCCTCGCGTGCTTTTACACCGTTACTAATTGCACGCACAATCAGATTGTCTATGATGGTGGCCGCATTTGCGTTGCAGGGTCCAAGCTTTGTTGGGTGAATACAGCACCCGGCAATTTAAAGAATGCCTTACGCAGCATCTACGATGTATTCGACCCTGAATATACGCATTGCTATCTGACGAAATTCCACTACAGGGTTAACCGCAGGTTCGATTTTTTACGCTCTTATTCCCCGGCTCGCCTATGTGCCTCTCCGCACTCCAGCAATGCCGGTAAGATTGCTGAAACTTGGCTTGACTTAGATCGTATTTAGATATTTTTTACAACTATTCATTTGAGCATATTATAAAATGTCCACTACCACCTCGAAGACTAAAAGGGTTTTGTTCCACCTTTCCGTTGCAGCATGTGCAGCCATCTCGATTACCGCCTGCAGTGGATCCGGGTCCGGCGGAGAGGCCTCCGTGGTAACTCCAGACACCCAGACACCACCACCGCCCCCAAGCGCACAAACCTATGTGGTGAATGACAGTCAAGCACTGCAGGATGCGCTGAATAAGGTACAGGCAGGCGATACCATCATTATCAGAGGCGGTCGCCACTACAGAAGCAACTATCGCTACCCTGGTGAAACCATACGAGGATTCACACTGGCCAACAGTGGAACGGCAGATGCCCCTATCCGCATTGCTGGTGATACAAGTGATGACAGCACTGCACCGATTATTGACCAGGGCATTACTTCAACTGACGAAGACAGCGTCATTGGCATTTACCTTTTGTGCGCAAGTCATGTTGTTATTGAAAATCTGGAGATCAGAAATGTACACTCATCTGGAATTTCATCATCGCTCGGCGATTGTGCATCCAGCGGTATCAAGATTAGTAACACCCATATCCATCATGTATATGGCGACACAAATGTTGGCGGCATCAGACTGTCGCGGACCAGTCAAGTTGAAATCAGCAACAATTTACTTCACGACATCTACCAGAGCGACAGAGAAAATACCACCCCTATCGTTACCGCTGACAGCGATAACATATCAGAGATAGTCATCAGACAGAACCACTTCTCCAATTCCGACACCGGTGTTCGGCTCCAGGCTCAAAACGATAACCACTTGTCAGGTATTATGATTCAAGACAATCACTTCGAGCTGCTCGACAAGGCAGTTGTCGGAATAACTAATTCTCTGAATGGCGCCTCCTCTGCCGACAGCAAGATAAGCGAACTGCAAATCCAGGGCAATTTATTCCTTGAAACAGCCAGTGCTATTGACCTGGACATGGGAGACACCCGCGAGCAGTCGCAAGGCCTCAGTGTCGTCAACAATACCTTCCACGATATCGAGCGTATTGCAGTAAACCTCTCGGGTATTATCGACATTATCATTTACAATAATATTTTCAGTCATGTTGAACGAGACCTCCTGATTACCCGTGCTTCCAGCCAACTGGGTATTTCAACTAATATCAGTGAGATGGATTACAACCTTTTCTGGCACACAGACTACACTGCTTCAACGGGCCCCGAATGGCTGCTGGACCTTGGAGGCACCAATCCTCAAACGTTTAATAACTTTAGCGATTGGACAAGTGCTTTCACCGACACGCTTCATGCACACTTACAATCTGACCCTGACCAAGTCTCTGAGTTTATGGATCCCCTGTTTTCTGATTCAGAAAGTTTGGACTTCACTCCACAGAGTACGTTTGCAATAAATGGTGGGTACCACGGAGAGACTTTGGGGGCATTCACAGATGGAAAGAGGCCAGGACCGGGCAACGAAACTCCCTAGCTAATGAATGGTGACCTGTTCCTTCGCCACAACAACGCGCGCTAGTGATGACTGTTGAGCATTCCATAGAAAAATCGACAGATAGCAACTCACTGTAATCTGTGTTGCCTATGGGATTCCTTGACGAAAGGAAAATCCAAATTAATGCTATTGGCAGGCTTTTTTTCTTCATGCAATACTTACTTTAGCTCAGCAACTACGATAGTTTTTCCTCGGTATGAACGATTGTACGCACGTTTAGGTCTTTGAATCTGCATACCCTCATATCCATGTAGAACTACATCTCAGACAATCCCTACTTTTTGCCCAGAGTCAACAGAGTAGAGTATGTTACAACCTATTTAGGCGTGTGTTGCGGGATATATAGTCACGATGTTCGTCCCTGACGATTCTTTGTTTATCCCTCTCGTGAAAATGTAGCAACTATTTTCCAGAAAATTTAAAAACAAAGCGTATGCTGTTTCTTGGTGTCTGCTCGGGTTCCTAGAATTATGCTTTTTCTGTGGCATCTCCGTCATCATAAAATGCAGCTGAACGTATGAGTTGTAATTTATTGCGCCAATAAAAGATAAGACCTGAATTATTGAAGGAAAGTCAGGAAGTGATGACCGCTGTTTGTGTTCGTAAGTGCTCGCTGTGATTGCTCGTGCTCACGATGATTCTGCGCTTTCAACTGGCGGGGAGAGGGTTAGTTACAAGAAAGATTCCACCATACGGGTTAGGGAAGGTGTTTACAGCTTTGTATTGAGTTATTGTCAATTCTGGTGTTCAAGCTGGGAATGTGTGCAGAAGAAAAGTGGA
>NZ_JAVAMR010000075.1:0-9116 GCF_030731025.1 Microbulbifer sp. 2205BS26-8
GGCTTTTTCAGCACTGCGGCCCACCACATAACCACCCAAGCCGATCTTTACGATCTCCAGCAGTGCCAGTGTTTGCTCCTCGCTGAGATTCTCTGCTGTCCATCCCAACCAATGCGCCACGACCAAACCGACAAACGTCAACATCGTCAGTGGGCGCCAGCACCGTTGTAGCCAGCTATCTCCACCAGCCTCAGCGGTGATAATACTGGTGGCGGATTCCAGCGCTTTCAGATCCATAGAGATCAACTGGCTGTCAATCTCAGCTTTGAGCCGGTTGGCCTCTGTTTTGTCTGGGAACGCTTTGTCGATGGCCTTACTAATCAGGTCAGAGATGGCCGTTAGGGCAGAAATCATCGATAACTCCAGATTGTAAAACCTAGGGAAATCACATTCTCCAGGCATGAAAAAACCGGCTCAGTGGCCGGTTTGGGGGTAGTTGAGTGTCTGGTAGAGACAACAATTGCAAAGTAGCTGATTTATATCTCCAAAATGCAAAAGGAACAATGAACCGCCGTATACGGACCCATATGTACGGTGCCGTAGGGAGGGCAGGCTAGAAACTCGCCTCTACCCAATTAGATGGAAAATGTATTAAGGCGCTCATTGCTTTGATGCCCAAATTGCCAACCTATGCTTAATCGCCTTTTGTGAAATCTTATCTTGCTGAAGAGGCTGAATTACCTTGTCATGTACTAGGAGACGATAAATATATTCAAGCTTTTCGTTAGCTGAATCGGTTGCCTCAAACTCAACAACTCCTCGTATAGTGCCGTATGCAGTTCCAAGAGCTAGAGCTTTCTTTACTAGCTCTTTTTCGTTTTTGAGTTTCTTCATTTTTACATCTCAAAATCTTCGTCGGGCTTACTTACTTAACACTTATAGACGAATCACCATGACCACTATTATCCTGATTGCTACCCCGGAAGCAATTCTGCAGCGGTCCACCTACGTTAATAATCATCAAATCAGAAGCTTGAGCAAATTTTATACAATTCGGAAATGCGGCTAGTAGCTCCAGACTGTGGGCCGTATACGCTCGCCCGAAATAGCTCCAAGATCATCCAAGTGCAGGAATCGCCCGCCATGAGGGCCATGCTGCTTTACCCCAATGCCGGTAAATCCTTCCTCTATTGCGATCCCCAGCAGCTCATAGGCACGCCCACCTGAAACTGATACATCCACAGCCTGCCCGGTAGTGTGTGTCATGGTCGAGCCGATACTGGCGCAGTGGTCCCGGCAGCGATAGCCAGAGGTGATCACCATCGGCTTGTTAAAGCGCTCCCTAACCCTGATCAATCGGCGCAGCATGTCATCCGAGAAGTGGAGTTTCCCGCAGCAACGGCAGGACAGCTCCGCTTTCGTGAAGTAGGCGTTCTTGAACATGGGATTACCAGATACGAAAAAGCCCGCACTGGGCGGGCTTGGAATTAATGAGAACTGTAAAGCTATAACTTCAGAGTTTTTAGAAACATTCCTACCTGCAAAAAGTTCCCTGGCACAAAAGTAAGAACACCCTCTAATTTTAATCTAAATGGTGTTATTCTACCGAAATTATAAAGGGTCATGACAAAAAGTTAACCAGGGTTTAATCTCGCAAATATCAGGGTCTTGAGTACCATAAGGATAGCCTGCAAAACCCACCCGGCTAGTCTTTGAATATACACCGTCATCTACAGTAACAGTTACTTCATACTCCCCTGCATATCTTGGATCCGCAGTAATAAATGGCGTAGTAGTGGTTTGATTAAATGCATAGTCGTGGTCGACGCTCACCTTCACAAAACTCCATCTATATACCACACCTATTCCTTCAACAGCTGCTTTTGAGTACTCAGTATCGTAGGCAGTGTTCAATTCAACATATATTCCGCTACTACTTACCGAAAGTGTCTTTTTAGAAATAGTTGGCGCAGACTGAACATTAATATTTTTGCAAAAATGACCAGTTTCTCCGAGTTCCTCTACTGGAATATCTAATGTCACATAATTTGAACCACGATTCGGAAAAGTTATACGTTTTTTTACCACCGCCTTAAAATCTTGGTAACTAAATTCATCAGACCCTGCATAGCCATCCAAAGTGTAAAAGTAACCAATTTCATCAAGGAGGAAAAGGCTGCTGCTTTCACGCTTATATGTTTCAGTGGCTCCAACTAAAACATATCTATCTCCTTGTAGCTTGGACGTATCGCCATCAAGTCCAAGATTGGTACAATAGTCCACCAGATATGGAGTGGCAGCATAACTTTGGAAGGAAGAAATAAACAAAAAAAACAGCGCTGGGAGTGACTTCTTCATATACAAAACTTTCCTTTTATTACTTTTTTAGGCAATAGAAGGCTACAAGCATTTAATGCAGAGCTCAAGTAGAAAAACGAAAACAAATAAAATGTACCAACTTGACCTTTTGCCAGCATGAAGAAAAAGTCAGAGAGCGATACGGCTACCAATATTGTACTACCCTGCTCATCGTTTATTTCTGATAATTCCGAACAATTACATCGACTGATGCAAGTACCCGATCCTGCAATAAAAGTCGCTACAGAGTACCCACCTGTTCCAGCGCTTGGCTATTGCAAAGCATCTGAGGATTTCTTCCATAGGGGGCAGTGACTTCGGACCAGACAGACGAATTACGAACACAAAAAAACCCGCCAAATAGCGGGTTCTTAGCCTGCAATGCGCAAAAACGGCATGCTAGAAAAAAGGTATCATTCTGGCACAAACCTGTCAACCATCTGGACACAACCTTTTTTTGTAATCTTCCACCACCTGAGAAATTGGTCCCAAAGCCCTCATGGGAAGTGGGTCCAGACGCCTCTGTAACCTTTGCCATAATCTTTTCCAATGCTTATCCCAGATGATTTTGTCACACCTCAAAAGTGTACGAGCCTGCTTTAGATCTATATGCCTGCCATTCACATCCCGAAGCGCACACGCGGTAATACAAAACAATGCCAACTTGCTGACCTGGGTTCTGTCGTGTGGCTCACCCCACTGGTCAAACTCACCCATCAAGTAGTGCAGGAGTGCCGCACGCTCTTTAAATCGCAATGCAGGTGGTGCATAAGCAGCCATCCCCCAGCAATAGGCCAGGGGGTCATCTCGACGCACCTGGGCAATCACGCTTTGAACCATGCCCTTTTCACAGGCATCCATGATTCGTCCAGCACTACCCTTCCCTACCAGTGTCTCCGATGCTTCTGTCCTGGGGGCTGGCAATCGACAAATCACCTTTCCCTCATCGTCCCGAAGAACCGTTTTCAGCCTCCGCCTGGAGCCGGTCACTGCTGTACTCTTCCCAGCGATGGCCTCATAGTCGAATGCCGTGGTTGGGCTATCAAGGGCATCATGCCAAGCCTGTCTTGCACTTTTGAATCTCAAGCTCCACCTCCTATCCAGCGCTATACCGGATTGATCAAAAGTATCCAACGAAGACCAAACGCCCACTATTGCCACCAGCACGCTGCGTCAGCATGTCCCTGTATTGCTCGCGGTAGTGCCTGGATATTTCGCTCTTGTGCTTCTGCTTTACATCCCGCCTGGCAAGCCGGGCATTATCCATGTGGCCTTTCTTCTCCAGCAGGATGTCGTAAGCACCATCTCCGAGCTGTACTCTCACCCATCTGGTGAACTCGTGCGGATTGCCTTCCAGAAAGTAGTGGCAGCTTGTGCAGTGGGCAAAGGCGTTGTCCGGGTCAAATCTCACTGCGTAGTTACCGCGTCCGTGAAAGTGGGAGCATTGCAGCCCGGCACTATTTTCCGGATATTGGGTTTCGCAGTGCTCGCACCGCCATCCTGCCCTCTCCCGAACACACCTGGAGAACCACTTATCCGCGCTTGTTATCTTTACGCCCACGGCTCAACTCTCCCCAAATTGCCTTGTATTGCCCCACATAGGGATCTACTACAGTGATGTTCCAGAAGTCGAAGGCAAAGCGACGTACGTTCTCTAAATACTCCGAGAACTTCTTTTTGCTCAGCTCGGTCGTGGAGCCATACAGGGTGATACTCTTGCCCTTTGCCTCAATGCTGCCGATGGCCAGAAACTTCTGTTTAAAAATCTCATGCAGCACATCCTTGGTATATGGGTGTTCAGTGCCGTTGTCACACGGAATGACAATGCCAGCCTCATCCAGCTGGCGGGAGATTTCTGAATAAACCCAGCCCCATAAAAAGCGATTCTGTAAGGTACTGCGTGTTGCCTTAAATGGATCCACCTTCACCGCCATCGGCTTGTCAGCGTTTGGTTTCAGACGGTTTAGGCTGTCGAGAACGCAGGCTTTCTGTGTTGGAGTCCGCACTACCCAGAATTCACCCTCTATCATTTAACGCACCTCCCGCTTGATTGTCGCTAAACTGGTACGGTCTGGAATACACACCAACCAGGTTGGAACCCTGTGCAATGCGCTGCTGCGCTACGGCAGTATTGGCGAAAACCACATCGTATAGACCCTCGTACTGCTTACCCTCGGGGTTATTACGGAAAACAGCCAGCGGGCTTGTTTTGCTTGCGGATTTCAGCCGCCTTACAATTTCTTTTTGTGTCATCCAGCTCATTGCTTTGCCTTCCTATCAACAATCAAACAGATCACAGCGACCGGCCAGAACAAACAGCCGAATTTTTGCTTCTGTTTTGGAAACTCTTTCCAGGTCAGCAACTCTTCATCAGCGTCGGTTCTATGCAAGCTCCGGCACGCTTCCAAAAATCGATAGAACAGCACTGCCCCAAGCAGCCAAAGAGCTATCGCAATCCAGGGCCAAATATTCACGCTTCCTCCTTCGTGAACAGGGATTTCAGGCTGTCTAGGGTTTGGCGACCAACAGTCTTTGAGCGCTTCTGCGCGGCTTTATCGGGCAGCTTCAGGGGTTCAAACTCTCGGTACATTTGTGACCCAGTAACCGGCTGACACATGCCAACAAACTCTGCGTAGTTGGGTGGCCAGCTATCAATCTCGCCCTGCCGGGCTGCCTCTTGGTTTTTCTGCTCAACGTATTTCATCCCTCGATGCCATGCGATTTCACTCAATCCGCGAGTTTTCTTCGCCCACAGCATGAAATCCTCGCTGTAGCGACCGGCAGCCTTATCCGCTTCGGAGTCATACAGGGCATGTTGGGACGCCCACTTGTGGCCGTACAACTGGGTCATACGCTTCCACAGAGCCAGGAGCAGCTTCTCGTGCCGAGGCTCTAGCGAACGCGGCGTTGATTTGTGCGTGCTCCTGCTGGAGGCGGTTGCCAGGGCTTGGGTTATGGTTTTCATGGGGCTTTCCTTGCTTGGGGAGCGGATATTCGTCCTGCCAGTGCAGATCTGGGCCGAAAAACGTTTTGGCCTGTTTCACATACCGGGTGCCAGTGTCACCAGTCGCCTTGCAGTAGCTGGCGTAACGCACAAGGCCAGCGCGGATAGGCTCGAATGGAAATTGTTTTCTCAGGGTGCGGTATGCCTTCAGCGCTCCGACCTTGGGATTACCACCGGCTCGCTTAGGGTAAATCTTCCAGAGTTGGGCAAATTCCTGCTCAATGGGATCGGGTTGATCAGGAGGCGGATCACTCGACAGATCGCCAGTGTTTGTATTCTGATCTTGGTTAACTGATAGATTGGTATACTGATACGTCGGATTTTTTTCCGACCTTACCTCGGATTTTTTTCCGAGTTTGCTCGGATTTTTTTCCGACCCTCGGATATTTTTCCGAGGCACCTCGGATTTTTTTCCGACCTCAGCCTTATTCCACTCGAAACCCTTCTTGGTCACACGGTAGTGATCGCCACCATTGATGATTTTTCGCTCAATCAACCCCTTGCGGATCAGCTGTGTACCCAATCGGTAAATGGTGTCTCTCTTGTCAGAGAGAATGGGCAGCTCCTCGATGATCTTGCCCTTGCTGAGATACCAGTAGCCGTCCTGCTTGTCCGCCCAATACGCAGCATTCAGGATGAAAGAGAACAATGTGGCCTGCTGAAGGTTCAACTCCCACTGGATGCTCTTGGCCTGGTTAATGGAGAGCGTTAACTCCACTTTTGCCTCCGTCCGCTTCTGCGGCTCTTAAATAATTTTGGTACTGTTATTTGGAAAGGTGCCGGTCTGCCCCGGCTGCCTCTGTGGGTGTTGTTTTTGATTAGTGTGCTTTCTTGGCCATAATCAGCCATCTTTCAGGGCCTATTCAGGGCCTCCTGAACGCCCGGATATTTCCTTTCGGAACTCCGGGCTTATTTCGTTTCTTTATCTCTCGCACCAAAAGTTCACCGGTGAAATCTTCCGCAGCCTTGCCATTTTTTTTGGCCAGTTGTTCTACCTTTTCGATATTCTCTTGGCTCAAAAGTGATATAAGTTCTTTCATAGGCCCTCTCCGGGGCCTTCAGGCCGCTTGACCTTCGTTGCTATCCTCATCCGAGAACAGCGCTAGCTGTGCTTCAACAAGCTCACGCACCAGGACTGCTTTTTGCGTTCTGTTGAACTCTGCTAGTGACTCGATAAGTTTGTAGGTCGCGTCATCGACGCGTAATTTGATCTCACGATCCTTAATGTGCTTGGGGTCTGCATACATGCTTAATATCCTTATGCCGATTTATTACTGTGCTGTGCCCTGGCTCACGCGTGTCGTTTTATTTGGTGCTATTCTTTTTTGGATGAAGGAAGGTCGCGAATTTCATCGAGCAAGCCGCGTTTGTGAGCAGCCCACATGACTCTATCCCTGATTTTTTTCGGCAAATGTTCTGGCCACTGGGAAATGGCGCCTTTGGTGATCTCTAGGGCACCTGCTATCGCCGTATAAGTCCCGAACAATTCTCGGGCCTGCTGCTTAGTTTGAATGTCCATGCCAAGAGGTTAGCAATCTAAACAAACCAATGTCAAGCATTCTATACCTAAAAAGGTTTAGCTTTCTTAACTATGAAAACTTTTGGTGAACGCCTGCGCCAGGCTAGAAAAGAAGCAAAACTGACCCAGAAAACACTTGCTGATAAAGTTGGAATCACTAAATCCGCTATCAGCCAAGCTGAACTGGGCTTATCGAAAGGGTTATCGCACACCAGCTTGGTTCGTGCCTGCCGCGCCATGGACGTTAGTCCGGAATGGTTGAGCTTCGGAAAAGGTGAAATGCACCCCTTTCAACCTCCATTGCAGCGCGTCAAAGAGCTCAGGCCAGCCGAACACACCCAGCCAACCGGCAATACTGAAAGCAATGTTTCGCCTGGCCCCCCCATCCGCGGGCGTGTCCCATTAATCAGTTGGGTCCAGGCCGGTGAGTTTTGCGAAATAGTCGACTTGTTTGAACCTGGGGACGCGGAGGAATGGCTACCATGCCCAACCGCACACTCAGACCGAACCTATGCCCTGCGTATAAACGGCGATAGCATGACCAGCCCTTATCCAGGCCAGCGATCATATCCGCCAGGCGTAATTGTGTTTGTAGACCCTGATCGCGAAGTTACCAATGGTTGCCGTGTAATAGCTAAGCTTGAAGGGGATGTGACTTTCAAAACCTATTCGGAAGATATGGGGCGCCGATATTTACGCCCTATCAACCCCACATGGAAAACACAGGACATTACCGACCTCCCAGTAGCTATCTGTGGGGTAGTGATTGGCTCATATATGCCTGAGTAACAGTTAATGGCATAGTGGAAAAACAGACTACTTTGACTTTAACCGAGCCTAGCTGCCCGCCAAACATCCTAGCCCCAATAACTAAGCCCCCCTTTCTATAACAGGGCCTACCGCGAGGCGGGCTTTCCCTTTCCCTGCATCAGTATTGACCAGCCAGTCGTATTTAATTTTATCTTGAGAGTTTAGTTTGCTTGACTTTACATGGTAAGTTTAGCATTCTACACACACTGAAAGACGCTTCGGGGAGGGACACCAGCCATGCACACCACCAACTCAATCAGACCAGTAGAAAGTGCACTGAGGGACTTTGAGTGTCGCCAGCAACCTCAGCCCAGCAATACACAGAAACGGCTGACTCTGGTACGGCGCTATCAAGTCCTGGCAGATGTACCTGCCCAGTACATTCATGCAGAGGTGCATTCTGAAATCGAGTCTGATCAGGTTGAGTTCTGGGGTCGCCGGGAATTTAGCAACACCGTCGTAGACTACCTCGATAGCTTTTTGGTGTATCCGCCTGCCTTTCTGCACTCTCCTGAATACAGCGAAGTAGAAGCCATTGAGCTGGCTAACCGTCAACGCAAAAGCATGAACATCCGCTTCACCTTCGAGTGTCCCTGTGATGACAGTGATGCGGCAGGTGACTGGCTAGAGGAAAAGTTGGAAAGTGGGCTTTACCCAGACTGGCACATCGACGAAATCATCCCACTCAATTAGAGGAGGATACCCGAAATGAAAAGACGCCTCTCCGAGAAACGAATCATCAAGTTCATTAAGTGGTTAACCAGCCAAGGTGCAGAGATGCTGCCAACCTCCGATAAGCGTGAGGCGGTTCGTTTCCGCTGCTCCCAGGGAATCGGTGTCATCCACCGAAATAGCAAGGGGCTGTACTCCGTTAGTGGTCCAGTCGCTACAGAGGCTGTAATCGCGTATTTCTCTGGCGAAAAGTGGGCAAGAAAGGCAAAACCAACTGTGCGATCTTACGTCAACAAGCGTAAGAAAGAGCTTTTGAAGCGTGATGGAAATGAGTGCTTCTACTGTGGCCGGTCACTTGGTGAAGATGTCACCGAAGAACACTTAGTTGCGCTCAATCAAGGTGGTCCGGACCGATTAGAAAATCTGGTTTTGGCTCACAGGGCCTGTAATAACGATGCTGGCAATCTTCCAGTTATTGAGAAGGTTCGACTGCGTGAAAAAATGCGGGCTGAGGTGAACAAGAAATGAAAACCAGCATAAGCACCGCCGTAGTCTGTGTAACTCGCATCGCCAGTTATCTATTCCCGACCCTGAAAATAGCTGTAGTTCGTGACCGCGAAACAGACTGGTGGAACGAGATTTGTATAGCTGTTCGGGAGCGCTGCCGCAATGCCTACGAGCGCCGGGGATGCCTGGAAAACCCCTACCCTGCAGGCGATTTGCGACGCTGGGAGTGGATACAGGAATCCCAAGCAGTAATTCGTGAACGTTTGCAGTCAACTCTGGAAGACATTAGTTGGGCCGAAGAAGCCG
>NZ_JAVAMR010000076.1:0-8443 GCF_030731025.1 Microbulbifer sp. 2205BS26-8
CTCAGCGCTAACCATTGATAGTTAGCGCTCCAATGGGTGGATGTTCTGGATTAGCTCTCTGATCTAATATCATGCACATCCCTATTTACT
This sequence comes from Microbulbifer sp. 2205BS26-8, assembly GCF_030731025.1. Taxonomy (NCBI): domain Bacteria; kingdom Pseudomonadati; phylum Pseudomonadota; class Gammaproteobacteria; order Cellvibrionales; family Microbulbiferaceae; genus Microbulbifer; species Microbulbifer sp. 2205BS26-8. Next base: position 91 of record NZ_JAVAMR010000076.1, read on the forward strand.
TATTCTAACTAGATTTCGCCTTTTCTAATAAGCTGACACATTCTTGATCTACTTTTTGTCTTAAAGCTGGGTCAGTTTCTGACAAAATTTTAATAGTATTCTGTATACGAAGAGAAGAATATTTTTTATCCGCAATCAAGTCACTAACCTCTTCAAAAACGCCTGCATCATAAGAAGTGGGTTTATATTTAACAGATAATATCAACTCGTCTTTTTTAAAAAGCTTGAACTCATCCTTAAAAAAACCCGACTTTAACTCTACTCTGCAATCACCCTCATCTAGCTCATAAAGCCTATCAAAATATAAATAAAGCTTTTCTTTATATGCAAGCAATGCAGCTAATTTTTTCTCCCCATTAATAAATTTAAAGTACCCATATCCAGAGCACAATTTTCCTTCTGGCTTTCGTACTATTTCATAACTGCCATCAGAGCAATTCAGCAATGCAGCATGATCTGGAGACTCAATGTCGACAAATACAGAGTTAATCATTAAATAACCCACCAATTCCAGGAGACAAGCCAATAAGGATATTATAAGTGCCTCTTGTACGTCCAAGGGACGCCCTTGCAGCATCAAAGCCTTTGTTTGCTACATGAGTAGAAAACGGAACAATTTTAGCTCTCTCCGCAGAGTTAAAAAAAGCTGGCCCACCATACCGTTTAAATACATTCCTAATAACAGATGTAGAATTTAGCACTGTCATATTACGAGACATACTTGCGAGCTTTAAAGAGCTGACATACAAGCTTCTGTAAAGACCAACTCCTCCCGCAAATATCGAAGATAATTCTCCAGTACTATACAATTGAGATTTAGTATTAATTCCACCATTTATATTTAAACTTTCCCGGATATCATTCCCATACCCAAAGAGTATTGCATCACCTAACCCAGCCAAATAGTCCACAGCTCCTTGTGGAGCAGACGGAAGTTGATACTTGGTGAAAATGTTTAGAATTGCTTGGTCAATTCGATCCAAGTAACTCCCCTTTTGTGCGCCCTTTTTTGCTGCTTCCTTGGCATTTTTAGTGTCCTCCTGTTGCTGAAGCCATTGCCTATACCATTCTCTGTAATAAGAGCTACTGCCAGTGCCGCCGATACCGCCAACAGTGCTGCCACTACCACCAGTACTACCGCCAAAATTATACCAGAAAGAACCAGAGAGACTGGGTCCAGGCAAGGAGTCCCCAAATACCACTACCTCATCTATACCAACCCCCTTGATGATGAAGCAAAGCCCCGCTAGAAGTGACCTGACAGAATTTCTTTATTCATCGGTACCAGAAAATAGCTGAGAAAATCCTTCAGTATTTCTCAATCATATTTACTTTGTTAGTAGTTCTTTCCAGAATTTTTTTAACCGTCTTCAAATCAGAATAAGTTAGCTTATGAGTCTCAGATGATGGCAGCCTTATGCCGCCATGGTTATCAATATAAATGATTTCATTCTTGGGAAGAATAATTTTCACTCTTAAATCATCAACTTTAAATTGACCCCTAGATGATGAGTAGAGAATATTGAGCAGTCTTTTAAACTGACGGCTTGAAGGATCAACTTCACCTACACTTGTTGCTGAATATTCAATATTCTCTGGTGTCATTGGCACATAAGTTTCAACACCGATTGGCACGTAATAAATCTTGGCTAGATCTAACACTCCGTCTCCAGAATCTTTTGCAGAATAGGAAGCAAATAATACTGCCAATAGCGCTATTAATATTTTCATTCCTTAGTACTCAGTTCTACTCGGTTGACCCAGAGCGTTCATTATAAGGTTTTCATTCCTTATAATATTATTCATTCTGTATAAGCTATCATCAGGGGTACTAAAAACAGCATGGCCAAGCTCATGAGCCATAATCCTTCTTGTTTTTGGTGTTGACTGCTGAATAGGCGTCTTAAAGACAAAGCCCCGGCAGATCACTCTGCCGGGGTTTATGATAAGCATTAAAAATGCGGGAAGCTATACTATGGAACGCTACATTTTGATGATCAAGACAAGGATACGGTGATTTGGGTGATTGATGCGATTATCGCTCAGCGTCAGGTCGAACATGCTATGCGGCCATTGGAGCGCTAACTATTAATAGTTAGCGCTCTAGAGCTTTTCTTGTCACATGCGACCATCAGATCTAGCACTTTCAGGACTACGGATAATCGCCGGGAACAGTTGCTCACATTTTTTAAAAGGATTCACAAGAAACCCATCGAACACCTTCACCTCTTTCAAGACCTTATTTGTAGAAGCCTCCTTAAATACAAACTTCTTATAGCTATCTCCATGAGAAACAACCTGGATATTTGATACCAACAACAAAGTTAGAATTTTTAAAACTTCATCAGACCTCTTCTCAAGGTAATCTCTCCCCCAGGAAAACACCTCACTGGCTCCACCTAAATGGACTTCGATCCCATCATTCAAAAAATCGATAGTAAGAGGGATCGAAGTATTACTAACCGAATGTACCCTCGTAAAATCATCACCCAGAAATTCAGTATCTACTTGAAAGAGAGGACTTTCTTCAACCTCCGATTGTCCCAAGTCGACCAATGCATGATCCAACAGCTTTACATTATTATTCATACTCAAAATCTTATTATTGCCCCATTTTATAGAGGGCTCTTTTCAGTTGAATAGAACCATTAGCAAAAGAATTAGGCACAAAAGAACCTGGCATATAGAAGTGAAAGCGCGCTGTATTCCCCGTACCACCAAGACCAACACGAAGCATCATTCCCCCTCCATTTCTAGAAACACTACTCCACCCAACTCTAAAAAAGCTACCAGTAACGTTAAAGGAGCCTGAAACCCCAGTAACACTATGAGCAAATCTACAGGAGCGCTACATTAAGGTCCAGGAGGCCTACTATGAGTACCGCCTCAAGAAACAGTCACCCTATGCTGCCAGCCGTTCCGTGCCATGGATCACGATCAGGGGCCACTGGCTTGAACGGGCCGGTTTTGTGGTGGATACGCCGATCAAGGTCAGGGTCATGGAGCGGTGTTTGGTGTTGACTGCTGAATAGGCGTCTTAAAGACAAAGCCCCAGTAGATTGCCCTGCCGGGGCTTATAAAATAGTAACTTGAGCATTAAAAATGCGGGAAGCTATACTGTGGAACGCTACATTTTGATGATCAAGACAAGGACACGGTGATTCGGGTGATTGATGCGATTATCGCTCAACGTCAGGTGGAACATGCTATGCGGCCATTGGAGCGCTAACTATTAACAGTTAGCGCTTTGGTTTTCTTATTGAGTAGACACCCAGGATTAGCTTCAGCAATAAACCAACCTCATAAGCAACAATGTCAACATTGGCCAGTATTGTTGCTCTTACTAGCAATCCACTTTTTTGCTTTTGCCGATTCAATTAAAATACTGACAGGTAACGGCGCTGTATCTTTAAAGGTTTTCTGCCTCCAACCCAACGCGTTTAATAATAACAAAACAGGCCAAATAAGCGCACTTAAGGAAAAACCTTCTGGCCCAAAATACGTTTCATTAATTGGCGTAAGATCAACTTTGAATTTTTTTGAAAACTCTAATAGCAGTTCGCTGCCATCATCACCATCAACATTAAGTTCTTCATTTATCAGAGTGCTTGGTGTAATTTTGGAATGCTTGGTGCCAGTATAATCAGCAACAAAATTAATAACTTCCTCTTGTATATCCATAAATACTATTCTCCTGGCCTCATGCAAGTAGCAATGCATTGATCCAATGCTCTAGCATCGGGAAATAAAGCAGCAGTGCCAAGTATAGGAACTACGCGCCCAGCAAAAGCACCGACGCTTGCTGTTTTTGCTGATAAGCCTTGCCTTAACGTCGGAGCAGGCACTTGCTTTGGGAAACGAAGTTTGCCAAAAAGTTTACGGAAAAACCTGGATGCTGGCGAAGTTCCTGGCGTCGTTCCCTTAGGCTTACCTGGCACTGGTAAGACATTAAGACCAGATGCAGCAACAGCTGCCTTAGCTGCCGTACCAGAATCTAGAACCTCTGAAGCACACTCTATGGTGCATTGAAGATATTGGCCCGGATCATTAATTAGCGCACCTATATCCTTGATTAGGTGTGGCTCTGTCTGCCCCTTTTGTGCAAACTAGCCCTCAAACTCCTTGATAGCTTGAGGGATCTCTTTCTGAAGTACTGAATTTTTATAATATTCGGTAGAGCTATAACTTCCGTCTTTTTCCTTAATCCAAACAACCCCCCCAATATCACTGCTAGAAAACCACAAACGATCACCATCCCAGACAATCACCCAACGCTGGTATACGCTAGCTCTAACTTTAGATAAAATAAGTGTTTCACCACTATTATTCACAAGGTGGTATTTAACTATACCTGAAACATTTTCAACCTTTAGCTGCAAACGATCATTAAGTGCATATTCTCCAAATTCTGTTATCGCCTTTCCACTGGCAACCACTTGGTTACAGCCAACAACCAACAGTAAAAATAAAACAAAAAAAGAAGATTGCTTTTTATTCTTCGCACATTAATTCCCTCCAGCATATCTTGTATCCCTTGAATGCTGCCAGCTAATATGAACATCGTAATCTGCAGGGCTAAATATCGCGTTTAAAATACCAGCCCTAACCCTATCACCCAAATAGATTGGGTTGGGGTCGATTCTATCATTTCAAGTAACGGTAACATTGTAAGCATATCCGCCAGTTGACAACAGCTCAGCAAATCCAATTATGGATAAGTCCCCTAAACCACGGTGAGTGCCATGCAACATTTCATATCCAGTCGAATACCCGTTTTGTATTTCTCCGTGGACTGTAAGGTTCACAAAGCCTGAACCTAATCTATTGGCCGCATCACCATACAAGGCTAAGTTAATCTGGTTAGTTAGGAACTGGTTCGCTTTCATGTATTCACCCCAACTACCACCATTGGTAATAAGAGTTTCTCCTGAGCCATTTAACCACCTCATAAATAGCTCTTCCCCTTTTTCATCAAAAAGCCATCCTTTACTACTCTCTTGTGCAATTACTCCCTACACTCAACAACAACATCCACATAGCGCAATTTATCATTTATTTTTTTTTGGCCTGCACTAGTTAAATAGGGCTCCATTTTAAATTCAAAATAGTACCTATAACCATAACCAACTCTGACACTCTCAACGTTTGAAATTTCAAATTGACTATAATCGAGATTTTTTCCATAAAACCCCAATGAAGCCACATCAACAGGAATGTCAACTAGGCCCCAATCAATATCAAAATTATTATACGCATCCTCTGCGTACATCAAGCCGATTCTTGATTGATCCACTCGATAATTTGAGAAATTGCGTAGTACATTTTCTATACCACCCCACAATTGCTCCAGCAACAACTCATCTTCGGATAAGGAATGTAAGTTAGAGCAAGGGGCTCTAGTAGTCGAATCAAGCTGAATTACAAAATATGATGCAATTAGCAAAAGGCCAATAAATAAAATATAAGTAAACTTTATAAACTTATTAACCATTTTCATAGTCACCTGATATTGTAATAGTCTCGACCGAATCTCGACCAAAGCCCGCCAGTTTGTGCTTGGTACAAATTGTAACTTCCTTTACCAGCAAGAACATCATTTACATTCCACGCACCTACAAGCGTATTTAGAGTGGCTTCAGAGAATCCATAACGCCCCGCAAATACCCCAACGCCAATATAATTTATTTCCCCGCCTTTAAAGCTCCCAACGTTTTCAACGTGAAATTCTTGGCTTGCATATCCATATAAAAATGTATCCGCCTCGACAGTAAAATTCTTTGAAAGTTTAGTGAAATTTAGAGGGTTAATTCCATCGGCTTTAATACTCATATATTCTGCGAGCGTAATTATATCCAACTGAGTTAACTGAATAGGTGCGTCAGAGTTGTCCTGTACCCTATTAAATACTTTTAACCTAAGAGACTCGTAGAGCTTTCCCCACTTCTTTTGTGCATGAGGGGGCAGCCGTCGTCGTAACCTAATGTCAAAGCTCTGGCATAGAACCAGAGCTTGCTGAATTTAGTCTCGCTTCTTAATTCCAAAGTAAATTGGATCAGCACTCAAAGTGAATGTATATTCACCTGCCACCAATCTAAACTCAAAGCAATCTGACATGTATAGATCTTTAGCAAAGGATCTTAGATTTTTAGAAAAAACTTCGGAATCAACAATATAATGGTTTTTAGTTCCTTGCTTATCTATAACATCAAGGGAAAAATCAAGGGGACTAGATGCACATAATTCAATCTCGTTAGCCAAAAAATTAACACCATTAAGCATACTGCTAAATATTTGGCAGAAAGCGTCTAAGTGCTCATAAAAAGAGAGAACGTGGCGCATAGGGACAATTTATTAATTGTGAATTCCCAAACTACCGTCTAACAGGCTGCTGAAAAACTCGGATTTTGAATTAAAGCATCATCATCTTGAAGTTTTAGAATCAAAAAAACACTTGTTTTGTAGGCTCTGAATTTTCTGGTTTTATAAGAGTTAAGGTAAAAATTTCGTTAAAGGGACTTTTTCAGCAGCCTGCTAACAAATCCCCGCGTCAGTGGGGCTTCATCTTGAGGCGAGATATCGTGTCAATATTTTGCTCTAACCAAAATCATTTCTTAACTTCTTTTTTTATTTGAGATTTATAAAACAATAATCCAATGAAAGCCCCTAGTGAGGCTCCACAGGCAGCCCAAATAATTTTTTCGTACCCTCCGCCTCCCTTATCACCAACCAACAATCCCACCACACCAAAAAATATCGACCAAAATATAATCTTTCGCTTATAGGATTTATTCACGTCTTATTTCCGTTGTATTTGCCCATGGATCTAACTTAAATTTCATCGAAGGATCCAAATCTGGGGTAAGAATAAGGTATTGGTGCGGTGTGATATGCTCCCACGTCCCCCACTCATAAATAAGGTTTTTGGTCCAAGATGTTTCTAGAGAATTATTAAACTCAGGCGTATAGAGAGCGTCAAATAAATATAAAGCTTGCTCTCCACACCCTAGCAGGCTGCTGAAAAACTCGGATTTTGAATTAAAGCATCATCATCTTGAAGTTTTAGAATCAAAAAAACACTTGTTTTGTAGGCTCTGAATTTTCTGATTTTATAAGAGTTAAGGTAAAAATTTCGTTAAAGGGACTTTTTCAGCAGCCTGCTAGATAGTTAGGGCAAATCGTACTACTTAGTAGGTTGTTTATTCTGCCTGAGTTATTACCCTGAGCGGGAGAACCTGGATATCTCAAACCTTTTTCATTCATCTCTTTGATAATTTCATCAAATTTATTTTGGATTCTATCCACATCTGAAGAAATAATTTCCTGGATGGTTCGTTCCTTTTGTGCAAACTATCTTCTGGCAAATCCAACTTCATCCACTAGATAGAACGTTTTACTACCCTTCTCAATAACATCTTGAATTTTAAATCCCAACAACCCTCTCTCTTCCGAATACAGGAAAGTTGCTTCAATGCCATTGTTAGCGGACTTAATTACACTCACAACATAGGTATGACCAAAGATTTTGATATTCCTTTCATCCTCGTAGAGAAATTTGCTTCCAGCAAACCCCCACTCTTTCTTGTTTTTATAACCAAATCTTGGAATCGCAAATAGGAACTGCTTGCTTGAAACACAATAAAACATTTTATCTCTCCCGCAATATTCTGCTGGAGAAATCATATCTAAAAATTGAATTTGTGAATCTAATTCATCCAGTACCACGTAATATTTTGGCTCAAAAGAATTAGCATACGTATATTTTTTACTCTCATCAGCAACTGAAAAACATGAGAGCATGACAAGACATATAGAGGATATTAGCAACGACCTAAAAGAAAAAATCATCTTATTTTTTCCTATAATAAAGATTATTTCTGTATTCGAACTGCGCCGCCCAAGAACGAGCATCCTGCTCAAAAGGGGCATCCGAACCAAGAATAAAATCTCGAGAAGTATGCAAATTGTAATTATCGGTTTGCAAATGTCTAAATTCGTGAAAAACCGTCAAGGCTTCGAATCGACTGCTAGATGTATCGCTGCCAAAATCTTTAAAGAATGTAACCGTGCTGGTCTTATAGTTAGCATGAGCCTGAGATATCTCAGATCCATTGTCATATGTAGTATCACTATATAAAAATGTTGACTTATTAAACAACTCAATTAGCTCTGAATCGCCTTCAGATATTAAACCTTGTCGTAATTTCGCCAGCCCCCGATTAATCTTTCCTAGTTGAGATCTTCCTTCAGCTCCAATTGAAAATACCGTTCCACCAATTACTTGAACTTTCTTATTTAGTACCTTTTGTGCACCCTTTTTTGCCGCTTCCTTGGCATTTTTAGTGTCCTCCTGTTG
>NZ_JAVAMR010000077.1:0-7999 GCF_030731025.1 Microbulbifer sp. 2205BS26-8
CTTGTATTGACCACATACGAAGTCGATTTCACATTTCTGAGCGTCGAGCGTGCCGTGTTTTGGGCCAGCACCGGTTTACACAAAGGCGCCTGCCTGTTGGCCGTTCCGACGAAGACCGTTTGGTTGCTGACATGATCGAGCCTGCGGGACAGTATGGTCGATACTGATCAGAAGCGGTTACACAGAATTATTTACACTCTCGTCGGGACTTTAAGACCGCTTTACCGGAGTGTACTTACATTGGTGTGGCACCGTCTTTCCCATCTACACCCTGCTTGCCGCTAAACCATCCCAGTATCCGCTTCAGTATATGGGACAGTCTTCCTCGTTTGGCTTTGCGCGCCTTGTCGGCCGCACTGACCAGCCACGCGATCTGGATCACCAAGCGCTGGCCTTCAAACGGAAGGTGGCCATGAAAAGAGTTGTCTGCACGTTTAAAAGCGACCAGAGTGCCGTATGCAGGTCTAACTTCCGGAACGACGGTGTCCTCAAAGTCATCAATACAGTTGAGGAAGCGCAGACAGCCATTGCCATCAAGGGTCCACTCAGGATTGAGGTAGAGCAGGGCGGTGGCAATTTTCGACTTGCCATCGGTATGTATTCTGCCGTGGCGCTTTTTCAGTGTGCGGCTGATGGAGACATAGGTAGGGTATTGTGAGAGCTCTTCAATACCCAGGTTTCTTCCAATGGCGTTGGCAAACTCCGGATCGGTGAATTGCTCAATCAGGGTATTAATGGCAGCTCCACACTGTTCTTTCTCATGGGGGAGGTAGCCGGCACCTTTGAGATGGGGAAAAGCCTCCAGAAATGCCGACATCATCTCCCTGTTCAGAATATTCCTGGCAACAAAAAACGGGAAAGGCTGAAGATTAATTTGGGTATCTTTGCCAGTTAGAGCGTTGGTATCGAGCCATTGGCTGGCATTTGCAGCGAGACTAGTCATTATTGTGTATCCTTACAGACTGATCCAGTGTTGGCACCGGGTTACATCGATAAACATTGTTGAAGTCGACCACAGAGTTTTGCCCCTATCCCTACAGAGCATGTGGCACGGGGTTTGTGCCGCCTCACGACCCTGGCAAAATATCAGAGGCTAGGGCTGGAGCCAATACCAGCGAACAAAAATCCTCACACTCTGGACAGTATTTCTGGACTGGTGCAATGCCATTCAGCTGCGACGGTGTTGAATACCATGCAATTGGCGCAAGTGCCGGTATAATGCCGTTCATATTTTCGGCAGAGTGGTTTGATTCCAGCAATGTCTGTGACCCCCAAGTCCCCTGTGGTATTGCAAGTACGCGATCTGGCCTGTGATAGGGATGGCCGGCGCTTGTTTAAGGGCCTGGATTTCTCGCTGTGCATGGGCGCTGCGATTCAGATCAAAGGTGCCAATGGCGCGGGCAAAACGACCCTGCTGCGTACCCTGATAGGTATTGTCAGTGATTTCCGTGGTGAGATTCTGTGGTGTGGCAGTTCCTTTCCAAGCGCGCTTCCTGCTATGCGTGGATCGCTGCTGTATATCGGGCATCGGGGGGGAGTGCGTGGCAGCTTGACACCTCTAGAGAACCTGTTCTGGTATGGTGCGACCCGAGAGTCAGCACTTTGGGCGCTGGATTGTGTGGACCTGAGTGGGTTTGAAGGCAGTCTGTGCTACAGCCTGTCCGCGGGAGAGAATCGCCGAGTAGCGCTTGCGCGCCTGTTCTTGCCTCAGACTCCGCGCCTGTGGATTCTAGATGAACCTTTCACTGCGCTCGATGCCCTTGGGGTGGCGATATTGGAACAGCAGATGGCTGCCCATTTGGATTTCGGTGGCTCCATCCTGCTCACCTCCCACCAGTACTTATCTCTCGAGAGGCTCGTTTCTGTTGATTTGTCTGACTTTGTGGTCGATGAATCTTTGGTGGCGATGGAGGCAGAATATGTCTTCAGTTGATACCCAATCACTGGTAAGTGGCGTGCGCACTGCACCGAACTTTGCAACTCTCTTACGGATTGAGATGTTGCTGGCACTGCGCCAGCGGGCAGACATCGCCAACCCCCTGTTGTTTTTTGTCTCGGTGCTTGCCCTTCTGCCTCTCGGGCTCGGACCCGAGCCGGAGCTGCTGGCAAAACTGGCCCCCGGCATGATCTGGGTGATGGCTCTGCTCGCGACCATGCTGTCCCAGGAGAGTTTGCTGCGCAGTGACTTCGAGGATGGGACCCTCGAGCAACTAATTCTGCTGCCTCAACCCCTTTACTTTGCTGTACTGGCGAAATCTCTGGTGCACTGGATGGCTATGGGCCTGCCGCTGGCACTGTTGTCGCCGTTGCTGGCACTGGTGTTGAATCTGCCAGGGGAGGGGTATCTGTGCCTGTTTGTCTCGCTGTTGATGGGCACCGCCAGTCTGAGTCTAATCGGCGCTATAGGCGCAGCGTTGACGGTGGCTGTGCGACGCCCTGGTTTGCTGCTAGCGCTTATTGTTATGCCGCTTTATGTGCCCGTGCTAATCTTCGGCACCGGTGCGGTGCAAGCGGCTATCGATGGCTATGCCTACAGCGCGCAGCTGGCGATGCTGGCCGCTCAGCTGGCCGCGGCAGCAGCACTGGCTCCTTTGGCCGCTGCGTTCGCAGTACGTATCAGCCTGGATAATTGATTCGGAGGTCTTTTTGGCTTGGCAATGGTTCCACCGCTTGGGTTCACCGCGTTGGTTTTATCAAAAGACAGGTGCCTGGTTGCCCTGGCTGGCGCTCGCCAGTGCAGTGTTACTAACTGTTGGCAGTATCTGGGGTCTCGGTTTTGCACCGCAGGATGCCAAACAGGGTAATAGCTATCGTATTATTTTTGTCCATGTGCCGGCGGCCTTTCTCGCCCTGGCCGGTTACTACCTTATGGCGATCAGTGGTGCCATTGGCTTGGTCTGGAAGATGAAGCTTGCTTTTGCAGTGATGCGGGCGGCAGCACCCATCGGTGCGGTGTTGACGTTTATCGCACTATTTACCGGTGCCGTTTGGGGTAAGCCCACTTGGGGCGCCTACTGGGTGTGGGATGCCCGCATCACCTCCATGCTTATTTTGCTGTTTCTGTATATCGGGGTGATGGCCTTGTCCCAGGCCGTAAGCCGGGAACAGCTTGCCGACAGGGCCTGTGCGCTGCTGGCCTTAGTAGGTACGGTAAATATTCCGATTATCTACAAGTCTGTTGACTGGTGGTTTACCCTGCACCAACCTGCCACTCTCCGTTTGACAGAGACCAGTAGTATTGACCCGAGCATGTTCTACCCGCTGCTGACTGTGATTATCGGATTCTATTGTATGTACGCCTGGACCTTGCTTATGCACACTCGCACCCTGCTGTTGCGCCGGGAGATTCGTACCAAGTGGGCTCAACAGGAACTGACTGAGGGGAAGTAATATGCAGTTTCAATTTTCCAGCTTTGCTGAATTCCTGGCGATGGATGGCCACGGTATTTATGTGTGGAGTTCCTATGTGGTGACTTTTGCAGCGCTTACCGCCCTGGCCCTGTACCCCCGGATTACGCGCCGCCGGATTCAGCGCGAACTGCAGCGTCAGCAGCGTATTGTCCAGCGCCGGTGCAAGGTCAATAAAAAGCGGATAGCCCTGGTAGAGCCGGCATAGGCTCGCCGGATATTGAGCTGGTTATTGAGTCGGCGCGAGCTGTTGCCGGGCGGATAAGTTGAACACTAATGGAGTACTCCTATGACAATGCACCCTGTACGCAGGCAGCGCCTGATTCTGGTACTTGTTCTGGTTACCTTGTCTAGTGCCGCAGTGGGCTTTGTGACTTTTGCGATGCGCGAGAATATGGATTACTTCTATGCCCCCAGTGCCTTTACTGCGGGGGCGGTGCCTGTCGAAAAGCGCATTCGCGCCGGAGGCTGTGTAGTGCCAGGCAGTATCCAGCGCTCGGACAAGAGCCTTGATGTACAATTTGTAATTACCGATGGTGAAGAGGAATTAACGGTGTCTTTCGATAAGATCCTGCCGGACCTGTTCGCCGAGGGCGAGGCCGCGGTCATCACCGGGCGGCTAATGCCGAACGGTATCCTGCGTGCTGATCAGGTACTGGCCAAACACGATGAAACCTATACGCCGCCGGAAGTGGTGGAGAGTATGGTTTCTCATAAAAGTTGTGCCGGTGGAGCAAAAATATGATCCCCGAGTTGGGCCATGTTGCACTGATTGCCGGTTTCCTGCTTTCCATTGCCTTATCAGCATTGCCGATTGCCGGCAGCTATACGGCGCGCCCCTTGTGGATGGAGGTGGGGAGGCCCCTGGCATTCGGGGTGTTTGCCTTTGTTCTGATCGCCTTTGCCTGTCTGACAGTGGCCTTTGTGCAGAGCGATTTTACGGTTAACTATGTTGCACAGAACTCCAACCGTATTCTGCCCATTTACTACAAGATCACTGCTGTTTGGGGTGGCCACGAGGGCTCGATACTCTTGTGGCTGTTAATGCAGGCTGGCTGGGCTGCCGCGGTGGCACTGTTTGGGCACCAGCTACCGCCGGAGCTGTCTGCGCGGGTGCTGTCCGTATTGGGCATGGTGTTGGTTGGTTTCTTCCTGTTTATCCTGCTGACCTCAAACCCCTTTGATCGTACTTTGCCTTTCCCACCGGTGGAGGGCTCCGATCTGAACCCCCTGTTGCAGGACCCGGGTATGATTGTCCACCCACCCCTATTGTATATGGGCTATGTGGGTTTCTCGGTTGCGTTCGCTTTTGCCATTGCAGCACTGCTGGGCGGGCATTTGGATGCGGTGTGGGCGCGTTGGGCGAGGCCCTGGACGGTAGTGGCCTGGGCCTTCCTCACCCTTGGCATCGCGCTGGGCAGCTGGTGGGCCTATTACGAACTGGGTTGGGGCGGCTGGTGGTTCTGGGACCCGGTGGAAAATGCCTCGCTGATGCCTTGGCTGGTGGGCACTGCACTGATGCATTCACTGGCAGTGACGGAAAAGCGCGGCCTGTTTAAGAGTTGGACCATTTTACTGGCGATATTCACTTTCAGCCTGAGTCTATTGGGTACTTTTCTGGTGCGCTCCGGGGTGATTACCTCAGTACATGCGTTTGCAACAGATCCGCAGCGCGGCAGCTTTATCCTGGTCTTCCTGGCGGTGGTGATCGGCTTGTCCTTGTTGTTATTTGCCCTGCGTGCGCCCACAGTCAGTACCCGCAGTGTTTTCTCTTTCCGTGCGTTGGAGACTTTTTTGCTTGGCAACAATATTTTGCTCGTACTGATTATGGCGATGGTATTAACCGGCACCCTATACCCGCTGCTGGCTGATGCTCTACATTGGGGTAAAATCAGCGTGGGAGCGCCGTTCTTCAACCTGTTCTTTGTGCCCCTGATGGCTGTGTTGTGTCTACTTTTGGGCATAGGTATCCACGCCAATTGGAAAGATAGTCGCTGGGAAAAACTCCTCGGTGCCTGGCGTTTGCCCTTTCTGGTGGCACTGCTGGTAGCCCTGCTCTGGCCATTGGCTTTTGATCACTATCACTGGGGCGCAGTGCTGGGTATTTTTATCGGTATCTGGGTATTGGCGGCAAGTCTCGCGGATATTGTATTCAAGACCCGCAATGCCAAGTCCTTTTTCGCGGGCCTCAAGCGCCAGCGCGCCAGTTATTACGGTATGCACCTCGCCCATATCGGTCTGGCGTTGGCCGTGCTTGGGGTGGCACTCACCACAGTATACAGTGTGGAAAAAGATCTGCGCATGGGGCCGGGGGACAACTATCGTGTGGCCGGCTACGATTTCAAATTCGACAGTGTGCGCTTAGTACAGGGTCCCAACTACCATGCCTTTGAGGGGGTTTTGCAATTGAGCAGGAATGGTAAGTTCTTAGGTGAGTTGCTCCCGCAAAAGCGCAATTACTTCTCCGGCGGTAACACCATGACGGAAGCGGCCATTGATACCGGCTTGTTTCGCGATATTTATGTAGCTCTGGGAGAGCCCTTGGAGGACGATAACCCCAGTGGGGATTGGGCGGTACGCCTGCAGTATAAAGCGTTTGTGGTGTGGGTCTGGCTCGGGGCCTTGTTGATGGCGATCGGTGGGGGCATGTCGGTGGCAGACAAGCGTTATCGCAAAGCCACAGCCACACGTTCTGTTGATGCTGTCCAAGTCCCAGGTACCGTGACCGCCGTGTAAGTGTCGGGATGGATGGAATGTCGAGATTAAAGCTCTTTTTGCCCCTGTTTATTTTTATGGCGCTGGCTTTATTGTTCTGGCACGGCTTGTCCTTGAATCCTCAGGAAATGCCTTCGGCACTATTAAACAAGCCGGTGCCGGCCTTTTCCTTGCCCAAGGTAACAGATAGCAGCCAGATTGTGCATAAAGAGGATCTGCCCAGGGAGCCACATCTGCTCAATGTATGGGCCACATGGTGTATAGCCTGCCGGGTCGAGCACCCCTACCTCAACGCTTTGGCAGAACGGGGCGTTCCTATTGTAGGTATTAACCTGAAAGACGACGATAAGGCTGCTCTGGCATGGCTGGAAAGATTCCACAATCCCTACCGGTACAGTCTGGTCGACAGAGAGGGGCGCCTATCACTTGATCTCGGTGTGTTCGGTGCTCCGGAAACCTTCCTGGTTGATGCGGAAGGTACGATACGCTGCAAACATGTGGGGATTGTGGACGATAAGGTATGGCAAACTAAGCTGCAGCCTCTCTACGATAAGCTCATCACCCAGGGTTGGGAGGAATTTGCCGGTGACCTTTCAGATTCCCTCCTGTCCCGTTGTCACTGAAACCGAAAAGAAGTCGTTTATCTGTAGGTTGGGTTATGTCAAGGGTAAAATGTGTTTTCAGCAGCAGCTGGACCAGGTCCGCAACCAATATCCCCGTGCAAACCACCACGGTACAGCTCTGATCATTAACAACTCTGCAAACCCGGATGTATTCAAGTGGGTGATAACGGTCAGCCGGTTGGCAGTGCCGGCCGTCCCATGTTGGAACTGTTGCTCAAGCGGGGGAATTGCCAATGTCGGAGTCAAGGACCCGCTACCTTGATAGTATCAAGCCGGGCGTCGGTGGGTTAATGCGCACCTATCGGGATTTCGTAGATGCGGCATTACTGCATGTGAAACTGAAGTGCTTTGTGCCACTACTGCGATTATCCGTGAGCTGTGAGTTTGCCCAGGAATCCCCCTGCGTTTCCTGTTAACACATCACAAGGGCGGTTGTGGTGGGTGGAATATACCAATACAGCCACGATCCCTATCACCCTGCCACAAGAGCAGAGGCATTTATTGAAGGCACCACTTTTGGCCGAGGGTTGTGTATTACTGGAATGAAAAAGGGCCTTTGGGGTCCTAGGGCCTGTTCACACATAATTAATGTATCGATAATCAGTGCGAAGTGAACAAAGAACTTGAAAATCACATCCAGTTTGTCAAAAGGAGAGAATACCCTCCTGAAACCCTTGAGCCGTCGGAACAGCCTCTCTACTTCATTTCGTTTTTTGTACACTTCTAGGTCATAATCCCAAACGCTTAGTCGGTTACTTTTGGGTGGCACTACGGGTTCCATGCCAAGATCAAATACCAACTGTCTGGTTTCATCGCCCTCATAGGCTTTGTCCATGATCACTTTGGCACCCTCCCAGCCACAGTTTTCCAGTGTTTTCAGTAACTTTCGACCCTCAGATGCATCACCTGCTTACCCAGGAGAAAGGGAAAAAGCTACGGCCTGATTGGGACCCGCTGCGACCATGTGAATTTTGGTGGTCCAGCCTCCTCGTGATTTGCCGATAGATTGAGGACCGTTTTTTTAACGCACCTGTGCCGTCTGGATGCACCTTTACAGCGGTAGAATCGAGAGATACATGCTCCACTTGAATATTGATCACATCATTTTCCTGTAGTGCGAGAAACATTCGATCCAATACGCCCTGCTTGGCCCATCGATTCGCCCGCATATAAATACTGTGCCAACGACCAAAGCGCTGCGGAAGACCGCGCCACTTACATCCATGTTCGGCAACATAGAGAATCGCGTTTAG